>JAULVH010000168.1:8911-27000 GCA_032111105.1 Burkholderiaceae bacterium
CGGTACTGCGCGTTTCGCAACGCATACCTGCCGGCCATGTGGGCCAGCCGCTGGTGGCTGGCACTGCAGCGCGCATTTTTACCGGAGCATTGATTCCTGAAGGCGCCGATGCGGTGGTCATGCAAGAGCAATGCCGTTTTGATGAATCCACTGGGCAGGTAACAGTTAATCACACACCAGCTTCAGGCGAGTGGGTACGCCGTGCTGGTGAAGACATTCGTACTGGCAGCATTATTCTCGAGACTGGTACACGCCTACGCGCTCAGGAAATAGGTCTTGCTGCGTCAGTTGGTTTAGCAAATGTATCGGTGTTTCGCAAATTACGCGTTGCGGTATTTTTTACCGGTGATGAATTAACCATGCCAGGTGAAGCCCTCAAACCCGGCGCTATTTACAATTCCAATCGCTTTGTGCTGCGTGGGTTATTGCAGCAACTAGGTTGTGACGTGACTGATCTTGGCAATGTGCCAGACACACTGGATGCCACGCGCAAGGCTCTGCGCCAGGCAGCCCATGGGCACGATTTGATAGTGACATCGGGTGGCGTGTCGGTGGGCGAAGAAGATCACATTAAGCCTGCGGTTGAAGCAGAAGGGCGTCTCAATCTGTGGCAAATCGCGATCAAGCCGGGCAAGCCGCTGGCGTTTGGCCAGGTGCGACGAGACAATGATGCATCCAGCACGTTTTTTGTTGGTCTGCCGGGTAATCCTGTATCGAGCTTTGTTACTTTCTTACTGTTTGTTCGGCCTTTTATTCTTGCATTGCAGGGGGCGAAAGTTTTACCTCCTAAGTCTTATCCCTTGCGCGCTGACTTTGTCTGGGCCAAGCCCGATCGCCGCAATGAATATTTACGAGTGCGTATAAATGATGCTGGTGGGTTGGAGTTGTTTCCTAACCAGAGTTCGGGCGTTTTGACATCCACCGTCTGGGGTGATGGGCTGGTCGACAATCCACCGGGGCAGGCAATCGCGGTAGGTGATGTCGTACACTTTATTCCGTTTACCGAATTACTCTATTGAGCAAGCATTGATTAAATAAAAAAGATACTCGATTGACGAGCTAAGCTGACCCAAAGCTTTACCTGACCCCGCGTCGCACAGCGACGCTGGCTCGCCATAAAATTCACTATTAAGCGGCATCATCTTAACTATGCAAATACAGCTGAAATTTTTTGCCAGCCTGCGCGAGGCTGTAGGCACCGGACAGGAATCACTCATGGTGCCTGCCGATCTAAAAACCGCCGGCCAAGTGCGCGAGCTGCTGTGTGAGCGCGGTGGTGTGTGGGCAGAGGCCTTGGCGCAGGGACGCGCAGTTCGCATCGCCTGTAACCAAGAAATGGCAGAAGCCTCGACAGTATTAACTGATGGATGTGAACTGGCATTTTTCCCGCCAGTCACGGGTGGTTAAAAGAAACGGAACGCATCATGCCAGTTCGAGTGCAAACACAGGATTTTGATTTAACCACCGAGATTGCTCAGCTACGTGCTGGCGCACCCAAGGTCGGCGCGGTGGTCACTTTTATTGGCACTGTGCGCGATTTGAATGAAGGAGAGCATGTCGCTGAGATGGAGCTCGAGCACTACCCTGGCATGACAGAAAAATCGCTGGAAGATATTGTTAGTCAGGCCAAAGCGCGTTGGGATCTTTTTGATGCGCTGGTTATACATCGTGTAGGGCCGCTCAAGCCCTTAGAGCAGATAGTCTTGGTTGCCGTTACTTCTGCGCACCGGGGCGAAGCCTTTCTTGCCTGCGAGTTCATCATGGACTATCTAAAAACGCTGGCGCCGTTCTGGAAAAAAGAACAAACACCTTCCGGTGCGCGTTGGGTTGATGCGCGTGTATCAGATGACGAAGCGATGAAAAAATGGGATACAGCGCACTAAGCTTTGTGGCTGTTGCCATGGGCGCCGCTTTGGGCGCCTGGTCGCGTTGGGGTCTGTCCCTATGGCTCAATGCGCGCATAGAAAGCCTGCCCTTGGGTACCGTGCTGGCGAATTTGGGCGGTGGTTATTTAATCGGAATCGCCGTGGGTGTTTTTCAGGATTTTCCTAGCCTCTCGCCCGAATGGCGTTTACTGGTCGTCACCGGCTTTCTCGGTGGTTTGACTACCTTCTCCACCTTCTCAGCAGAATCCATGATGCTGTTACAGCGCGGGGCTTACGGCTGGGCTTTCCTGCACACCGGCACCCACCTGCTGGGGTCAGTTGCCTGTTGCATCGCCGGGCTGGCTACTTGGCGCTGGCTGGTTGGTTAAAAATTCAGCAAGCCACCTACGCTGCGCTGGATAAATTATCTGTATTGATTTAGTGGGCTATTCCTTAGTCCACCTTGAATTTCCTACGCTTGGCCCAATAACTACTCTAGGTTACTTACTAGCGGAGTCATTTCATGCGTATGGACAAACTTACCACCAAGTTGCAACAAGCTCTGGCCGACGCCCAGAGTCTTGCTGTAGGCAATGACAATCAATATATCGATCCCGTTCATTTGCTCATGGCACTGTTGAATCAGGACGATGGTGCTACACGATCCTTGCTCCAGCGCGCTGGCGTTAATGTACCCGGACTCGCCAGCAGTTTGAAATCTGCGCTGGATCGTTCACCCAAAGTCAGTGGCACCGGTGGCGAAGTTCAGGTGGGTCGCGAGCTGGCTGCGCTACTCAATCTGGCAGACAAAGAAGCCCAAAAACATGGTGATCAATTTATCGCCAGCGAAATGGTGCTGATAGGTTTAGCCGACGACAAATCCGATGCCGGGCGCTTAGCGCGTGAAAACGGACTCACCCGTAAATCCATGGAGGCCGCCATACAGTCGCTGCGCGGCGGTGCCCATGTGGATACACAAGAATCCGAAGGGCAACGTGAAGCCCTCAAAAAATACACTATGGATCTGACCGAGCGTGCGCGTCAGGGCAAACTCGATCCGGTGATTGGTCGTGATGATGAAATTCGTCGCGCAATACAAGTGCTGCAGCGACGCAGCAAAAATAATCCCGTATTGATAGGTGAGCCCGGCGTAGGTAAAACCGCCATAGTCGAAGGTTTAGCTCAGCGCATTATCAATGGCGAAGTTCCGGATAGCTTGAAAAACAAACGCGTACTGTCACTCGACATGGCGTCGTTGTTAGCAGGTGCTAAATACCGTGGTGAATTCGAAGAGCGTTTGAAAACAGTGCTCAAAGAACTATCGCAAGATGAAGGCCAGACTATTTTATTTATCGATGAAATTCATACCATGGTGGGCGCGGGTAAAGCCGAAGGTGCCATGGACGCTGGCAACATGTTAAAGCCTGCATTAGCACGTGGTGAGTTGCATTGCGTGGGTGCGACTACGCTGGATGAATACCGTAAATACATAGAGAAAGACGCGGCACTCGAGCGACGCTTTCAAAAAATTATTGTCGATGAGCCCAGTGTTGAAGCCACCATTGCTATTTTGCGTGGCCTGCAAGAAAAATACGAAGTTCACCATGGCGTCGATATTACCGATCCAGCGATTGTGGCCGCTGCTGAGCTTTCGCATCGCTATATTACGGATAGATTTTTACCCGATAAAGCGATTGATTTAATTGACGAAGCAGCAGCTAAAATAAAAATCGAGATAGATTCCAAACCTGAGGTTATGGACAAGCTCGATCGTCGCGTGATTCAGTTAAAAATTGAACGCGAAGCGGTAAGAAAAGAAAAAGACGAAGCCTCGCAAAAGCGTCTTGGCTTGCTCGAAGAAGAAATCACCAAGCTAGAACGTGATTACGCTGATCTTGAAGAAATATGGAAAGCTGAAAAATCAGCAGTTCAGGGTAGTCAATCAATTAAGGAAGAAATCGAAAAAGTTCGCCTGCAAATGGAGGATGCGCGCCGCAAGGGGGATTGGCAGAAAATGTCCGAGCTTCAGTATGGCCGCATGCCAGAGTTAGAAGCCAGCCTTAAACAAGCTGATACCGGTGAAGCAAGCTCAGGCAAGCCACGTTTGTTGCGCACGCAAGTCGGCGCAGAAGAAATCGCTGAAGTCGTTTCGCGTGCAACCGGTATTCCGGTTTCTAAAATGATGCAAGGTGAGCGCGACAAGCTTTTGCATATGGAAGATGATTTACACAAACGTGTAGTTGGTCAGGATGAAGCGATTACCGCGGTCTCGGATGCGATTCGCCGTTCACGCGCCGGATTATCTGATCCCAACCGACCTTACGGTTCCTTTATGTTTCTTGGCCCTACCGGTGTCGGTAAAACTGAGCTCACCAAAGCGCTGGCTGGCTTTTTGTTTGATAGCGAAGATGCACTAGTTCGTATCGACATGAGTGAATTCATGGAGAAGCATTCAGTGGCGCGTTTAATAGGTGCGCCGCCAGGTTATGTAGGCTATGAAGAGGGTGGTTACCTGACAGAAGCTGTGCGACGCAAGCCTTACTGTGTGATTCTGCTCGACGAGATAGAAAAAGCTCATCAGGATGTATTTAATGTTTTGCTGCAGGTACTCGATGATGGCCGTATGACCGATGGACAGGGCCGTACCGTTGATTTTAAAAATACGGTCATTGTGATGACATCAAATCTGGGGTCGCACAAAATACAGTCTATGGAAGATAGTGATCCTGCCTTGGTCAAGATGGCAGTACTCGCTGAGGTGAGAGGTCATTTCCGTCCCGAGTTTGTTAATCGAGTTGATGAAATTATTGTTTTCCATTCGCTGGATGACAAACACATAGGCTCGATAGCACGCATACAGTTGGGCATATTAGAAAAACGTCTGGCTAAAATGGAAATCGGCCTGACGATTTCGGATGCAGCATTACGCAAACTGGCTGAAGCCGGGTATGACCCCGTGTATGGTGCTCGGCCGCTGAAACGCGCGATACAACAAGAACTGGAAAACCCGTTATCCAAAGCCATACTGCAAGGACGTTTTGGGCCCAAAGACATTATTGAAATCGATGTTGCTGGTTCTGAGCTTGGGTTTAGAAAAGCTGCTGCTACAGTTTAATCATCTGGCGCAGGCTAGTTTTAGGTAGGTAAATCAGCAGATAAATCAGCAGGTGAAGCAGCATAAAAATCGGCAGACCACGGTCTGCCGTTTTTTTTAGTCATTTTTTATCAAGTGCATCTGATGAGCTTCCTCATCAACCCGATTTACAATCGCCGTATAAACCCGTACAGGAGATGTCTATGAGTTTTTCCACATGTGATTTATGCGACGCCAACGAAGAAAAATTAGCTCAGGGAAGTGTGCAGGCGATTCCACCGGTGTTTCGCAGCTTTGGTAAAGCCACGAGTTTTGCGGGCCCTGCCAAAACTCTGAAGGTGTTTGAAGACAACGCGCTGGTGCGCTCTACGCTAGAGACGCCAGGTAATAACCATATTCTGGTCGTTGATGGTGGCGGCAGCGTGCGCAGCGCGCTGGTAGGCGGCAATCTTGGTGCTCTGGCCGAAAAAAATGGCTGGGCGGGTGTGATTGTTTATGGCGCCGTGCGTGACACCCTCGAACTGCAGGCCTGTAACGTAGGCATTTTTGCGCTAGCTACGATTCCCAGACGCAGCGGTCGTAAAGGTGAGGGCACTTTGGATCATCCTGTCACCGTATCGGGCGTGATAGTGCACTCCGGTGACTGGATTTATGCCGACCTTGATGGCGTTTTGGTATCCCGCGAAAAGCTCGATTAAAGCGGCGTGCGGGTGGCCTAAACGGCCTTAACGGGTTTTCGCAATATGAAAACAAATTTTCATATTGCGAAACAAAAGTGGGTGCAGGACAGCACTATTTTGTTTCACTTTGAGAAATTACTTTCCGTATCGCAAAACGACCCATTTAACTAATTGATTTAAAACAAGTTAATTTATCTTATATGTCTTATATAAGACCTTGTTGCCGCGCAAAAAACCGCCTAAGATTCTCCTATCGAATTTTGTTTTATACCCCCTTGCGTAACTCACTCCAGGAGAAAGCACTATGGCCACACGCGAACAGCAAATTCAGGCATTAAACAAAGATTGGGCTGAAAATCCACGCTGGAAAGGCATTAAGCGTAACTACACCGCTGAAGAAGTGGTCAACCTGCGCGGCTCAGTACAAATCGAGCACACACTGGCTAAACGTGGTGCTGAAAAGCTGTGGGATCTGCTGCACACCGAGCCGTTTGTTAATGCCTTAGGTGCATTGACTGGTAATCAGGCTATGCAGCAAGTTAAAGCAGGTCTGAAAGCTATTTACCTCTCTGGCTGGCAGGTTGCCGGTGATGCCAATCTGGCCGGTGAAATGTATCCCGATCAATCGCTGTATCCAGCTAACTCAGTACCGATGGTTGTTAAGCGTATTAACAATACTTTCCAGCGCGCTGATCAAATTCAGTGGTCTGAAGGTAAAAACGACATCGATTTCTTCGCACCTATCGTAGCTGACGCTGAAGCAGGTTTTGGTGGTGTATTGAATGCGTTTGAATTAATGAAGTCCATGATCGAAGCCGGCGCTGCTGGCGTTCACTTTGAAGATCAGTTGGCTTCAGTGAAAAAATGCGGTCACATGGGTGGCAAGGTATTAGTACCTTCACGTGAAGCCGTCGAAAAACTTAACGCAGCGCGTTTGGCAGCTGACGTTTCAGGCACACCGACTATTCTGGTTGCGCGTACCGATGCAGAAGCCGCTGATTTGTTGACGTCCGATGTAGACCCTATCGATCGCCCATTCTGCACTGGTGAGCGCACCGTAGAAGGTTTTTACAAGACGCATGCAGGTGCTGATCAAGCGATCGCTCGTGGCTTAGCTTACGCTCCCTACGCTGATCTGGTGTGGTGTGAAACCGGTAAGCCTGATCTGGCTTTCGCGAAAAAATTCGCTGAAGCGATTCATGCCAAGTTCCCAGGCAAAATGCTGTCGTATAACTGCTCACCATCGTTTAACTGGAAGAAAAATCTGGACGACGCCACGATCGCTAAGTTCCAAAAAGAACTCGGCGCTATGGGTTACAAATTCCAGTTCATCACCTTGGCTGGTTTCCATGCACTGAACTACTCCATGTTTAACCTGGCTTATGGCTACGCACGTAATCAAATGACCGCCTTCGTCGAATTGCAGGAATCTGAATTCGCCGCTGCTGAGAAGGGCTTTACCGCTGTTAAGCACCAGCGCGAAGTCGGTACCGGTTATTTCGATGCAGTGACACAGGCAATTCAGCAAGGTCAGTCATCCACTACCGCGTTGCATGGTTCAACTGAAGATGAGCAATTCTTCGACAAAAAAGTCGCTTGATTTAAGGCTTAGAGGGCGCTTAAGCGTCCCGCCAAATCAACGAGGGCAGAGGAGATACTGTCATTAACGAAGGGCCGCGCCTCACAAGGGCGCGGCTTTTTCATTGGGCTTGTTAGAATTCGTCTCTATTCACTCGCCGCTACGGCTACACCATGTTCAGCTACCGACACGCATTTCACGCAGGGAATCACGCCGATGTGCTTAAACACATGGTCTTGATTCAGTTATTACAGTACCTGAACCAGAAAGAAACCCCGTATATGGTGATCGACACCCACGCTGGTGCCGGTACGTATTTGCTCGATAGTGAGTACGCCACCAAAAGCGGAGAAGCCGATTCAGGCATCGGGCAGCTATGGGAAAGCCAGGATACACCGGAGATCGTCACTGAGTACCTGGATCAGATACGCGAGCTCAACCCTTCCGGCCGCCTGCGGCACTACCCGGGGTCGCCTTTTCTGGCCGAGCACATCATGCGCGAGCAAGATCGTTTGCGCCTCTTTGAGATGCACCCGACTGACGTGCGCCAGCTACAAGAAAATTTTCGTAAGCTCATTTCGCATAAGGTAGCCAACGGCGTGGAGTTGCCCTCCCGAGGTAAGCGCGTAATGATTCAGCGTGCTGATGGTTATGGTGGCCTTAAAGCCCTGTTGCCGCCACCTTCACGCAGAGCTTTGGTACTCATTGATCCTTCGTATGAAGATAAAGACGACTACCGCCAGGTTCGCGTCGCTGTCGACGAAGCCCAAAAGCGCTTTGCCACCGGTACCTACGCAGTCTGGTATCCAGCTCTGGCGCGCTTAGAGGCCCAGCAGTTGCCTGAGCGTTTAAAACGCTGTGCAGCATCGGATTGGTTACACGTGGTCTTGTCTGTAAGCGGATATGCCGAGGGCCAGGGTTTGCATAGCAGTGGCATGTTCATCATAAATCCGCCCTGGACACTCAAAGCCAAACTAGAGCAGGCATTGCCCTGGCTGGCCAATGTGCTGGGTCAGGGTAGCGGTAGCTTTCTGGTGCAATCCGGTACGGCTGCGCGCGCGCCCAAAGAACGTAACGCATGAACAAGGCCTTCGTTAAAGAATCCTCGGAAGATGAAGATGATGATCTGGCTTCTGGGTTGCCGCCGATACCCCCCGGCGCTAAAAACTACATCACCCCAGAAGGGTATCAACGCATACGTGAAGAGCTGTTTAGTTTGATTGATGTTGAGCGGCCCGAAGTAGTAAAAATTGTTCATTGGGCTGCATCCAATGGCGACCGTTCTGAAAATGGCGACTATATTTATGGCAAGCGCCGCTTGCGTGAGATCGATCGCAGAATACGTTTTTTAACTAAACGACTCGATTTAGCGCAGGTTGTTGACCCCACCATTCATCATGGCAGCGATCAGGTTTTTTTTGGGGCCACTGTTACGTATCTCAATCAACAAGGCGTGGAGCAAACCGTAAGAATAGTGGGCATTGATGAGATCGATCCGCTGCACGGAAAAATCAGTTGGGTCTCACCCGTTGCACGTGCACTCACCAAATCCAAAGAAGGCGATGTGGTTACGCTACTGACCCCTTCAGGCCCAGATCAGCTGGAAATTATTACTGTCGAATACCCTGCGCCCGTCTGACGTAAAATGTTGTTTTTCCAAGACTGATAGCGGCAGGGTGCCATGGCGATTATTTTTCCTTCACTGAATCACCCCTTGCGGGCTCCGCTCGCTGCAGAAATTCACTCGCGTCCACCGATACGACTAGAGGCGCCAGAGCGCATCACGCATCTGGGCATCTACGGCCGCAACGAACCTGAAAAAGATCAAACCATCGGTGTGCAGACACAGCTGTTAAACGACCTGTGTATTCATTACGGTGTTACTCCACCAACCACAGAGGCTAAATATTTTTTTCATGACTTTGGCCGCTTTCGATTGAAGTGGGAAGGTCACAGCGAATTTTCCAGCTTTACGTTTGTATCCAGCGTGGGCGGTGAATTAAGCACCGAGCATTTGTTTGAACACATGCCATCGGATGACCTGCCGCAAGATTGGCTCTTGCGTTTACAAGGCAAGATGATGGTGGCAACTCATATCGTGCTCGAAAGAGCCGCCATGGCAGCCGATGAAGCCGTACCTCATATGCGTCGGCTGTTTGATGGCAATCCTATCGTAGGCTGCGAAGCTTCTCAGGCGGCGCAGGTTTGGACAGATTTTCAGATTCACCCCAGTGGTTTTGTTCGCTTTGTGCTGCGCGATGCCGGCTTAAAAGGTCAACAAGCAGGCCGACTGGTGCAACGCATATTGGAAATTGAAACCTATCGCAAAATGGCGATGCTGGGTTTGCCTAACGCGCAGCGGTCGACGCCGATTCTAAATGCCATCGAAGCCGAACTCGCATCCCAAACCGCAGCCATGGTAGCGATGGACAAGACCGGACATAAAGGTGACGAAGAAGGTATGGCCGAAGAGCAGCTGCTACTTCAGCGTATTACCGGATTAGCAGCGCGCTTAGAACAGCTCGCTGTCGATAACAGTTACCGTTTCGCCGCATCACAGGCCTACTTCAAACTCGTACATTCACGTATGGATGAATTACGCGAACGTCGCGTCGAGGGCGTGCCTACCATTACCGAATTTATGCAGCGTCGGCTCACGCCAGCGATGAACACCTGCACGTCCACTGACCGGCGACAAAAAGCCCTAGCCGAGCGTATCGCTAATACCAATTCATTGCTCAGAACGCGCGTTGGTATTCGTCAAGAGCAGCAAAACAATCAAATTCTTCAGTCGATGAATACGCGCGCAGCGCAGCAATTGCGCTTGCAACAAGCCGTTGAAGGATTATCCGTCGTTGCTATCTCTTACTATCTTGTGGGTTTACTGAGTTATGCAGTCAAGGCGCTTAAAGCGACTGGCCTTCACTTGGATGCGGACCTAACTATAGGTGCGGCCATGCCAGTGCTGGCGGTGGTGGTGTGGTTGGGTTTAAAGCGACTACAAAGAAAGCTGAAGTAAATTCTGCGAAGCTAGAGCAATCACGTTGGTGCGTTTAGCCTCGCTCGCGCAGGATACGTTCTACACCAGGAACGCGCTTTACATTGCGCATGAGTCGCGCCAAATGAATGCGATCTTCTACCTGCACTGTAAATTTAAGTTCGGTCAATGGGTCGTCGCGGCTTTCTTCCATGCCGACATGAACGATATTGGAATCAGATTCATTGATCTCAGCGGCCAGACGAGCCAACGCGCCTTTTTCATCTTTCAGCAAAACTCGTATGCGGCTTTCAAAGCGGCGCGCATGGTCTGCAGCCCAACTCACATCTATCCAACGGCCCTGATCCTTAGCACGCTGACGTTTGGCGATCTCACAATCAGCCACATGAACTTGCAGAGTTTGATCGCGACGTAACTGGCCAGCTAAAGCATCCCCAGGGATAGGCAGGCAACATGGCGCAAGGTGAACTGATGTGCTGGGTTCGCGCCCAGAGATCGTCACCGGCTTGATTTTGTGTTCACCTTGCGATGCTGTTTGTGCAGAATTTTTTGTATCCGTCGTATTTGCTTCTAAACCTTGGATATGGCGTGCTACCAGCATCGCCATGCGCTTACCCACACCAATCTCAACGTATAAATCACTAATCGATTTAACGCCTGTTTCGCTTAACACGTGCTCGGCAACATGCGTCGGTATCTTGGAGGGCAACTCAAGCACTGCCAGGGCTTGTTCTAACAGCATGCGGCCCAGCTCTATGGCTTCTTCTCTGTCAATGCTGCGTAAGTGATGTCGTATAGCAGAGCGCGCTTTACCGGTACGCACAAAGGCCAGCCAGTTAGGCGTGGGGCGTGCGTCATCGGAGACATCAATGGCAACTATGTCACCATTGCGCAGCTCTGTTTTGAGTGCCGCTTGTTCGTGATTAATACGCGCGGAGACTGCGTGGTCACCAATATCGGTATGTATAGAGTACGCAAAATCTAGCGCCGTAGCTCCGCGCGGCAACGCGATGATGATAGATTTTGGTGTAAACACATACACGGAATCAGGGAACAAATCGACTTTGACATGCTCAAGAAACTCAGCCGAATCGCCTGTTTGGTGCTGAATATCGAGCAACGATTGCAGCCATGCGTGTGTGCGCTGCTGCAAATCGGTGAGTTGTCCATCCTGATTTTTATACAGCCAATGCGCCGCCACACCCGACTCGGCGACGTTATGCATTTCTTGTGTACGAATTTGAAATTCAACCGGTGTGCCGTAGGGGCCAATTAAGGTGGTGTGCAGCGATTGATAGCCATTAAGCTTGGGAATAGCGATGTAATCTTTGAATTTGCCGGGCATGGGCTTAAACAGCGAATGCAAAGTGCCCAGGGCAACATAACAACTCTCGAAATTTTCAACGACTACGCGAAAACCATACACATCCAGCACCTGAGAAAAACTCAGCTGCTTGTTACGCATCTTTCGGTAAATTCCGTACAGCGTTTTTTCGCGGCCATAGACACCCGCTTTGATGCCGGCCTTAGCGAGCGACTCTTTGACAGAGCTGAGAATTTTGCTGACGACTTCGCGGCGATTGCCGCGGGCAGCGCGTAGCGCTTTAGAGATCGTGCGGTGACGCAGTGGGTACAAGTGAGAAAACGAAAGCTCTTGCAACTCACGATAAATATTATTTAGGCCTAGACGGTGAGCGATAGGAACATACACTTCCATCGTTTCCCGGGCGATGCGTCTGCGCTTTTCGGGCGCCATCGCATCCAGCGTGCGCATGTTGTGCAGACGATCTGCCAACTTAACTAAGATAACGCGTACATCGCGCGCCATCGCCAGCAGCATTTTGCGGAAATTTTCTGCTTGCTGTTCTATCTGGCTTTGAAATTCGATTTTGTCGAGTTTAGATAAACCGTCGACTAGCGCGGCAACAGGGGCACCAAAGCGCTCGATCAGTTCGTCTTTACGAACATCCTGATCTTCCATCACGTCGTGCAGCAGCGCAGCCATAATCGCTTGCGCATCGAGTTTCCACTCAGCGCAGATTTCAGCCACAGCAATCGGGTGAGAAATATACGGCTCACCGGATTTACGTACCTGACCCAGATGCATTTCATCTGAGAACCGGTACGCTTCTTTGATTTTTTTGAGTTCTGCCGGGCTGAGATAATCAGCCAGCATGGCGGTAAGTTGCGTTACTGACGCCACACCTATAGCGTGCGGCGGAGTTTTTTCAGACGTTGGAGAGAATTTCGATGGCGCAGCCGCTGATGTCCTCCGGGGAGCGGAGGGAACGCTAGTATCAGCGGATGTCGGATTCATCAGAGCCGACCCGTGTTCATAGAGTTATCGTAATTAGCCGGGCACTTTTTTCAGCATTTCTATGCCGACCAAGCCAGCAGCGACTTCACGCAACGCTGTAACCGTTGCTTTGTCATCAGAAATTACTTTTGGTGTGTGACCCTGCAGCAGTTGGCGTGCACGATATGTTGCAACCAGGGTGAGCTGAAAGCGGTTAGGGATGCGTTTCAAGCAATCTTCGACGGTTATGCGTGCCATGGTGTCTCCAGAGTTCGGACTTGATTAATTCGGTTGTACATGAATGCCGAAATTGGCAAATAGAGAGCGGTGACGCTCGGCCTGCTGCGTGAACCGACAGCGTGAGGCCTGGACGATAGCGATTAACTGCAATAACGCCATCTCAAATTCAGTGTTGATAATAACATACTCGAACTCAGGGGCATGAGCGATCTCACTGCTAGCAGCTTGCATGCGCTTGGCAATGACCTCATCCGAATCTTGCGCTCGTTTACGCAGTCGTTCTTCCAGCGTTGCTAGTGATGGCGGCAGTATAAAAATGCCGACCGCCTCTGGGTAGTGCTTTCTGATCTGTTGAGCGCCTTGCCAGTCGATTTCCAGCACCACATCGTGACCGGCATTGGTGTAGTCATCCACCATCTGGCGAGAAGTGCCGTAATGGTTGCCATGGACCGAGGCTGATTCCAGGAATTGGCCTTGCTGCTGGCGTTTTAAAAAATCCGCTTCACTCAAGAAAAAATAATCACGACCGTCCAATTCGCCCGGCCGAGGCGAGCGTGTGGTGCATGAGACAGACAGTTTGATCGATGGCTCGCGCTCGCGCAGGGCATTGACCAGCGATGATTTGCCAGCACCAGAGGGCGCGGCAATCACAAACAAACTACCTGAGGAGGGCGTTGAACTAGTCATCACACTTTATTAGATCAGATGTAAAAGAACATCGGTAATAGGGCAGCAGAAAAAAACAGCAGACTTATTCGAGATTTTGCACTTGCTCACGCATTTGCTCAATCAGCAGCTTCATTTGCATGGAGGCGTCTGAAAGTTCTTTTAACGCCGCTTTCGAGCCCAGCGTGTTGGCTTCGCGGTTGAGCTCTTGCATCATGAAATCAAGGCGTTTGCCTACCTGACCACCTTTTTTCAAAATCGCGCGCGTTTCTGACAAATGTCCCGACAAACGCGTCAGCTCTTCAGCCACATCCATACGTATGCCGTACAGAGTTACTTCTTGGCGTATCCGGTCTTGCACTTCGTCTTTGCTGATTGATGGCGTGGCATTGCCAGTGCTTAGGCTAATACCCAGCGCTTCTTGCATACGGTCGATAGCTTTTTGACGAAATTGCTCAATGGCCTGTGGAATCAAGGGTGATATGCGCTCAACGATGTGTTCTATATCCGTCACTCGCGAGAGCAACATAGTTTCTAGTGTGGCGCCTTCACGTTCGCGCGAATCAATAAAGGCAGTTAAGGCAGTAGCCATCGTGGCTTGTACGTCGGCTAATAAATTATCTTCGCCGATTTCGCTGTCGGAGAGCACGCCCGGCCAGCGCAGTAATTCATTAACGGAAAAAGGGCGAGCTTGATCAAAATGAGTCAAGACTTGCTGCTGCGCCTTGGCCAGCGACAACATTAAGCTTTCGTTGATCGCTAAGCTGGCACCCGAAGCTACCTTGCGCCCAAACGATAAACGGCATTCCACCTTGCCGCGTTGCACCTTGGCCATGATGGCTTCGCGCAACAAAGGCTCCAGTGTGCGGAGATCATCATTCATGCGAAACTGAAGATCAAGAAAGCGTGAGTTGACGCTCTTTAGCTCTAGGGTAATCGTGCCGGCATCGCTCTCGCGTGTGCTGATTGCGTAACCGGTCATGCTGCGAATACTCAAAATAGGATTCCTGTCAGGTGTTTTTGTCTTTACAAAACATTAATAAATCAACACAATCCCGTCCCGGGAAAATCAGAGCGCAAAGACACACATGGTTGTTCAACAAAACGCCGCACTGCCGGACGGGCTTGAAATCAGCGGATACCGCATTGTAAAGAAGATTGCTGTGGGTGGCTTTAGTATCGTCTATCTTGCGCAAGATGCAGACGGTCAGGACGTCGCTATCAAAGAATATCTTCCTGCGGCGCTGGTTCAACGCAAGCAAGGCGAATTACTGCCCGTGATAGCGCGCGAGCATCGTGAGTTGTATCGCATAGGATTAAAGTATTTTTTTGATGAAGGGCGCGCGCTGGCATCCATAGTTCATCCCAATGTCATACGCGTACTCAATTTTTTTCGCGCCAATGACACTGTGTACCTGGTGATGGGTTACGAGCAGGGGAGATCGTTGCAAGAGCACCTCGTGCGGCGCAAGAAAAAAGGCGACAAACCACTCGTGACAGAAACCGCCATACGGCGCATATTTGCCCAAGTGATGGATGCGTTACGCGAAGTCCACACGCACAAACTACTGCATCTCGATCTCAAGCCAGCCAATATTTATTTGCGCACCGATGGCACACCCATACTGCTGGATTTTGGCGCGGCCCGACAAATCCTGCAAACCGATCTCGCGACCCTGCACCCCATGTATACCCCTGGCTTTGCTGCCCCCGAGCTCTATACAAAAAAAGAGCTGGGACCCTGGACCGATGTCTACAGCATAGGCGCGTCCATGTTTAACTGCATGGTAGGCGTGCCGCCGCAGTCAGCTACTGAGCGCACTCGTGACGATCGCATGGATGAATTCTATGGAGAACTCGAAACCATCTACTCGCCAGAATTACTCAAGCTTGTACGCTGGAGCCTCATGCTCGACCCTTTGCAGCGACCACAAAGTGTGTTCGCTTTGCAAAAGCCCATGCGCCAGTTGATAGAGCAAGAAAGCGCACCTGCTACCTTGATTTCGCGCTTACGCAAACTGGTGAATTAACGATGCGATTTTCGGTGTATCAGCAAAGCCAGGCGGGCGGGCGCGCCACTAACCAAGACCGCATGGGCTATTGCTTTACGCGTGAATCTTTGCTGCTGTTGTTAGCTGACGGCATGGGTGGGCATACCCACGGTGAACTCGCTGCAACGCTCACCTTACAAACCATGGGTTCGTTGTTTCAAAAAGCAGCCAGCCCCAGCGTGGTGGAACCCGCTGCTTTTTTAGATGAGCTCATTTACACCTCGCATCTGGCATTACACAAATACCGCTCTCAATACCGACTGCCTGATACACCACGAACCACCATCGTGGTGTGCTTAGTGCAAGACGGTCAGGCACTATGGGCTCACTGTGGTGATTCACGGCTTTACTGGCTGCGCAGCGGCCGCATACTTGCCCGCACCACCGACCATTCGCATGTAGAAAAACTCGTGGCCATGGGCCGCTTGTCACCTCATCAGCGCATGCAGCATCCCGATCGCAACAAGCTCTACAACTGCCTGGGCGCGCCCACCTTACCCATCATTACCAAGTCAGCTATCGCACCTATGCAAGCCGGTGACCATTTGCTGTTATGTTCAGATGGTCTGTGGGGCAGTATTCCCGAGCATGAGCTAGCCTACCGATTGTCTGTTCTGCCGCTGGACGAGGCCGTACCTGAGATGGTCAGAAGCGCCGTTCAGATCGGAGGCAAAAACGGCGATAATGTCACCGCGCTGGCATTAAATTGGCTCGAAGCGGGCAACGAGGGTGAAGGCGGCACGTTTATAACCCAAGGACTGCCGCACGACAAAGTCATCACCAATATTGAGCCTGCGCCTAACGGTGCAAGCCTTGGTGACGACGATCGCAGCGGTGCGCAAGCGATAGAACGAGCCATGGCGCACATGCGAACTGCTAACCAAAAAACATAAATAATTCGAGGACAAGGTGTCAAATTCCAATTCATTGCGACCCAGTGGTCGCCCGGCTGATCGTTTGCGCGACGTGCGCTTAACTCGTCATTACACTCGCCATGCAGAAGGTTCTGTCTTGGTAGAGTTTGGCGATACGCGCGTGCTGTGCACCGCCAGCGTCGATGAAAAAGTTCCACCGTTTTTACGCGGACAATGCAAAGGATGGTTGACCGCTGAATACGGCATGCTGCCCCGATCAACCCATACCCGTATGGATAGAGAAGCAGCCAAAGGCAAGCAATCCGGTCGCACTCAAGAAATTCAGCGCTTAATAGGCCGATCATTACGCGCCGCGTTTGATTTACAAGCCTTTGGCGAACGTACCTTGCAAATTGATTGCGATGTCTTGCAAGCCGATGGCGGCACACGTACTGCGGCTATCACCGGCGCTATGGTTGCGTCGTACGATGCATTTACTCGACTGCTAGACGCAGGCTCCATCAAAGCCATCCCCTTACGACATTTTGTGGCGGCTATTTCTGTAGGCGTGTTTCAAGGAACACCCGTGCTTGATCTCGATTACCTCGAAGATTCAGGCTGCGATACCGACATGAACGTCGTAATGAACGACGCAGGCCATTTTATTGAAGTCCAAGGCACCGCTGAAGGCGAAGCATTTGATCGCCAAACCATGAATCATCTGCTTGATCTGGCTGAATCGGGAATTTCAGAGCTGCTCCGTTTGCAAAAGCAAGCGTTGGGATTAACTAAGTAATGCACGCCATCTGGATTAATTTTTTAAAGTCTAAGGCATAACTAAGGCATGACTAAGCGACTAGTACTTGCCTCTGGCAACCTCGGCAAACTGGCAGAATTTAGTCGTTTGCTGCAGCCCTTGGGATTTGAGTTGTGTACTCAAACTGAGCTAGGTATCAGTGAAGCGGATGAGCCGTATTTAACCTTCATTGAGAATGCTCTTGCCAAAGCGCGTCATGTTGCGCGTCTAAGTGGCCTGCCTGCATTAGCAGATGATTCAGGTATTTGTGTGCCCGCTTTGGCGGGTGCTCCGGGTGTGCTGTCGGCGCGCTTTGCGGGTGAGCCTAAATCAGATCAAGCCAACAACGCCAAACTGGTTGCTGAATTACATACGCACGCCAATAAAAACGCGTATTACTACTGCGCGTTGGTGTATCTGCGTAGCGCAGATGATCCGCAACCGGTCATCGCTGAAGGTCGATGGGATGGCGAAATCATAGACACAGCACGCGGGCAGGGCGGTTTTGGTTATGACCCTCACTTTTATTTACCAGCGCTAGGTAAAACAGCTGCAGAGCTTGATGCCGACGAAAAAAATCGACTCTCACATCGCGGGCAAGCATTGCGTCACTTAGTCGCTAAGCTTTCATGATCCCGATACGACCTGTCGGCCTGGAAGCGATTCCCCTCAAGGTAGCTGACAACTACCTCAAACCCGGATTGTTAAATCTTGCGGCACTCCCGCCGCTATCGCTGTACGTGCATTTTCCATGGTGCGTACGCAAATGCCCCTATTGCGATTTCAACTCTCATGAAGCAGGTAAGGAATTACCCGAGCAAGAATATTTGCGAGCGGTGCGCGCCGATCTAGAGCAATCGCTGCCCATGATTTGGGGTCGCAGAATCGTAAGTATTTTTATCGGTGGCGGCACACCCAGCTTAATGTCAGCGGCGGGCTTAGATCAGCTGATGTCGGATATACGCAGCTT
>JAULVH010000169.1:0-14766 GCA_032111105.1 Burkholderiaceae bacterium
AGAGGGCTGCTCCAGACCTTTAAAGACTAAATCACTCGCTGCTTGAAAAGCGTGGGAGGTCGACAAATTAATAGCCATAGGCCGATAAAACGGATCACCTGCATTTTGCCCGTCAACGACTTTGGCCATACGCTCCAGCGTTTCTTTTACCTGAGCTTCGGTAACCACACCGTGCAGCAACCAGTTGGCTATATGCTGACTCGAAATACGCAGAGTAGCGCGATCTTCCATCAGTCCGACATTATGAATGTCAGGCACCTTAGAACAACCCACACCTTGCTCTACCCAACGCACTACATAACCAAGAATACCCTGTGCGTTGTTATCGAGCTCTTGCTGGATATCGGCTGCTGACCACGTAGCTTCTGCAACCACCGGTATCATTAACAGCTCATCACGCAATCGCTTTAATTCTGCTGGCGCATCGGTTTTTTCTAATTGCTGCTGTATCGCTGCTACATCAACGTGATGGTAGTGCATGGCATGCAGCGTAGCCGCTGTTGGTGAGGGCACCCATGCTGTATTAGCACCTGCTTTAGGGTGAGCGATTTTTTGCTCAAGCATGGCGGCCATTAAATCGGGCATAGCCCACATGCCTTTGCCAATTTGTCCGCGACCACGCATGCCTGACGACAAACCTGTTAATACATTGCTGCGCTCGTACGCCGATAACCAGATCGATGTTTTCATGTCGCCCTTGCGCATCATCGGGCCCGCAGTCATCGATGAATGCATCTCATCGCCTGTGCGATCTAAAAAGCCGGTGTTGATGAACGCTACACGCTTAGCGGCTTCCTTCAGGCAGGCTTTAAGATTAGTTGATGTACGACGCTCTTCATCCATGATTCCTAGCTTAACGGTGTTCTCTTTCAAGCCCAACATAGCTTCAACCCGACCAAATAATTCCGCAGCAAATGCAACTTCTTTCGGGCCGTGCATTTTGGGTTTGACGATATAAACCGAACCGGTGCGTGTGTTACCAATTTTCTGTTCTGCTGGGCGCTTTACATCATGCAGTGCAATGGTGGTGGTTACAACGGCATCCAAAATACCCTCAGGTATTTCTTTACCATCGGCCAGTAGTATCGCTGGGTTAGTCATTAAATGACCTACGTTGCGAAGAAACAGTAATGAGCGTCCGTGCAGTTTCACTGGCTTACCATCTGCGCCTGTGTATTCACGATCTGCATTTAACGTACGGTTAAATGATTTTCCTGCTTTGCTTACGCTTTCAACTAATGTGCCTTTTAAAATACCCAACCAGTTTTCGTAAGCTACGACTTTGTCAGCACCATCGACTACGGTCACTGAATCTTCAAGGTCAAGTATGGTTGAAAGTGCTGATTCCATTACCAGATCAGCCACGCCTGCTGCATCTGTTTTTCCTATAGGCGTGGTGCGATCTATCTGTATATCGATATGTATGCCGTGATTTTTCAACAGCACTGACGATGGCGACGATGCGTCACCCTGATAGCCGATAAATTTAGCCGCATCTTTTAAACCGACCGTACTGCCATCTTTTAACGTAACGGCTAGCTGACCCCCATTAACTACATAGGCGGTAGCGTTTGCATGCGAACCACTAGCCAGTGGTGCTGATTGATCTAAAAAATTTCGTGCAAATGCAATGACCTTAGCACCGCGAACGGGGTTGTATCCTCCAGCGCGTGATGCGCCATCGGTTTCTGGAATTGCATCCGTGCCATACAGTGCATCATATAAAGAACCCCAACGGGCATTCGCCGCATTCAGCGCATAACGAGCATTTAATATAGGTACGACTAATTGTGGACCGGCAGTCACTGATAACTCAGCGTCTACATTTTCTGTAACCACATGCACTTGTTCAGGCACGGGCACCAGGTAACCTATGGATTCTAAAAACTCACGGTACGTAGTTACATCTGCAATCGGGCCTGGATGAGCTTTGTGCCACGCATCGAGTTCAAGTTGCATGCGATCGCGCTCAGCCAGTAATGCCGCATTCTTAGGCGCCAAGTCGTTGGCTATTGCTGCAAAGCCCTTCCAAAATGCGTCGCTGGTAACCCCAGTGCCCGGCAAAACTTTGTCATCTATGAAGCGCTGGAGTACGGTATCTACCTGTAATCCATGGCAATCAGTTCGTGTAATCATATCGTTGGTCTTTCCAGCTTGGTTATTGGTGTTAATTAAAAACGCGCAGAGCTTAGGGCGATGCTGCTTAAGCTAGCCTGCGCCGACAAAGTTCAACAAATTAGTAAGAGATGCTCCACTGCCTTTGGGTATGACACCCAACTCTTCCATAGGTGCATTCGTGCGATTTACCCAGAAAGTTGAATATCCAAACCAGGCCGCACCACATATGTCCCATGCATTACTTGATACAAACAGCATATCTTTTGCGGCTATGCCGAGAGTATCCGGACCCAATTGATAGGCCTCCGGAGCCGTTTTGAATTTTTTAACCAGATGCACAGATAAAACTGCATTTAGTAAGTCCTGCATACCTGCGGCCTGCACAACGGCATCTAACATGTCGGGATTGCCGTTGGAAAGTATGGCGAGCTTAATTCCTCGCGCGCGCAATTGCGTTAGCACATCCAGCGATTCAGCAAAGGGCGGCAACTTGGCGTACTGGCCCATAAGCTGATTCTGCGCATCCAGCGTGAGATCCAAACCGAGCTTGCGACAGGAAAAAATCAACGCGTCTTGCGTGACTTCCCAAAAAGGTTTGTAGGTATTTGATAGCGTGCGCAATCGTGTGTATTCGATCTGCTTATCACGCCAAAGGTCCGCCAGCGCGCTGCCGCGTCCGGGAAATAATCGCTCTGCCAGCACGCCCATCGAATAGACATCGAAGAGCGTGCCGTAAGCGTCAAAAATAATTGCCTGAATAGCCATGCCGCGCCAACGTAAGAGTAAGCGCAAAGTATATTCATACTAAAAGACAATAAGCTACCACTTCGGTTGATACACTTGTGACTTCTAGTCACAAGTGGCGTCTCTAAACGTCGATATTGCCCGCCGCCAGCGCGTTCTTTTCTATGAATGCCCTTCTAGGTTCCACATCATCACCCATTAAGGTGGTGAAAATCTGGTCGGCCGTAATGGCATCTTCAATTTGCACTCTGAGCAAACGGCGCACGCTAGGATCCATCGTGGTTTCCCAAAGCTGCTCGGGATTCATTTCACCCAAACCTTTATAGCGCTGCTTGGTGACGCCACGCTCAGCCTCATCTCTTAACCAGGCCATAACCTGATGAAAATCTGAAATGGCCGACTCACGTATTTTCTCGCCCACGCCACGACGTATGAGTGCACCCGGACCTATCAAGCCCTTAAATGTCGCTGCTGCTTCGGACAACAAACCATAATCTGCTCCGCGCACAAACTCTGGATCCATGATGCTGATTTTAAGGTTGCCATGGAAGGTACGCTCTATGCGCAGCATGCGGCGTGCAGATAATTCATCGGTAGTGACGACTACTTTGACGGCAGGATCGCCGATGGCCGCCGACAAGGCAGATGCAGAGGCCGTGGCAGATTCCATAGTGTCGAGATCGAGCGTGACCCCGGTCATGATTGCCGTCAATGCAGCATCGTCTATCGCGCGCGTTAGTCGCTTAATAATCGCATTTGCTGTGTTGTACTTACGAACTAATTCAGCCAACGCATCGCCAGCTATAGGCGCTGCGTTTTCTGTGGGTACGAGTGCGGCATCATTGAGCGCGATTTGCATCATGTAGCTTATTTCTTCCAAATCGTCCTTCAAATAGCGCTCGTCTTTGCCGTGCTTTACTTTGTACAGCGGCGGCTGCGCGATATACACGTGGCCGCGCTCGACCAACAGCGGCATCTGGCGATAAAGCAGTGTGAGCAGCAGCGTGCGAATGTGCGCTCCATCCACGTCCGCGTCGGTCATGATGATGATGCGGTGATAACGCAGTTTGTCGATGTTGAATTCATCGGCGCCTATCGATGTACCCAAGGTTGCAATCAGGGTAGTAATTTGCTCCGAAGAGAGCATTTTTTCAAAACGCGCTTTCTCCACATTGAGTACTTTGCCGCGCAGTGGAAGTATGGCTTGGAATTTTCTGTCGCGGCCTTGTTTGGCAGATCCACCGGCGGAATCGCCCTCGACGATGTACAACTCGCAAAGCGCAGGATCTTTCTCCTGACAATCGGCCAGCTTTGCTGACAAGCCCAAGCCATCCATGATGCCTTTGCGACGCGTCAGTTCACGCGCTTTACGTGCAGCCTCGCGCGCACGTGCTGCTTCAACGATTTTTCCACAAATGATTTTTGCGTCATGTGGACGTTCTGCTAAATATTCGGTCAGTGTTTTTGCGACCACTTCTTCTACCGGGCCACGAACTTCTGATGAAACCAATTTATCTTTCGTTTGCGAGCTAAACTTTGGCTCAGGCACCTTGACTGATAAAACACAGGTCAAGCCTTCACGCATGTCGTCACTGGCAATTTCAACTTTCGCTTTTTTAGCGAACTCATGCTCTTCGATATATTTGTTAATGACCCGCGTCATCGCTGCACGCAAGCCGGTTAAGTGCGTTCCGCCATCACGCTGAGGAATGTTATTCGTAAAGCACAGCACTTGCTCATTGAACGCATCATTCCACTGCATAGACACATCCACCGAAATCATGGTGTTGTGGTCAGACATGCGCTCGCCTGTTGCCTGAAATACGTTGGGGTGCAATACGTTTTTACTTTTGTTGATGTATTCAACAAACCCTCGTGTGCCGCCTTCAAATGCAAATTCTTCTTCTTTGCCATTGCGCTGATCTGTCAGCTTAATGCGCACACCGTTATTTAAAAACGAGAGTTCACGTATACGCTTAGCGAGTATTTCGTAATGAAATTCGACATGGGTGAAAATTTCTTCGTCTGCCCAAAAATGAACTTCGGTGCCGCGCTTGTCGGTATCGCCAACTTCTTTGATAGGCGATATTTCTACGCCTTCCTGAGTTTCAATCGCGCGATTTTGCGGAACACCATGCGCGAACTCCATGAAATATTGCTTGCCATCGCGGCGTATGGTCAGCAGCAGTTTTTTCGACAATGCGTTAACGCAAGACACACCCACACCATGCAAACCGCCAGAAACTTTGTATGAGTTTTGATCGAACTTGCCACCTGCGTGCAGTTCGGTCATGACAATCTCAGCGGCGCTGCGCTTGGGTTCGTGCTTGTCATCCCACTTAATACCTGTAGGGATGCCACGGCCGTTATCGCGGATAGAAATCGAATTATCCGCATGGATAATTACGTGGATCTCCGTGCAATACCCTGCCAATGATTCATCGATGGAGTTATCCAGAACTTCAAATACCAGATGATGCAAGCCGGTGCCATCGGAGGTATCGCCGATATACATACCGGGTCGCTTGCGAACCGCTTCTAGTCCCTCAAGAATTTGAATGGATGAAGCACCGTACTGGTTAGACTGGTTACTGCTTTCTGATGGAATTGCGGCCATGGCTACCTTAATAAAACAAATACTGTGTAAATCACTGTAGTAAAAATGCGTTGAAGGGGCTCGCTGGCCCCTTCGCACGTCGAGTTATCGTTCTTTAAATTCTCATGGGCATAACAACGTATTTGAAATTCGGATCATCTGGAACAGTAATGAGCGCCGAGGAATTAGCATCGCCAAGAGAAATGCTGACCAGATCACATTTAAGGTTGTTCAAAACATCGAGTAAATAGGTGACGTTAAAACCAATGTCGACACTGTCGCCGCTGTAATCGATTTCGAGTTCTTCGACGGCTTCTTCCTGATCTGCATTGGTAGAACTGATTTTCAAACTGCCCGGCGCAATCACACAGCGCACGCCTTTGAATTTGTCTGACGTCATGATGGCGGTACGTTGCAACGCACGCAGCAAAATGTCGCGACCAATACTGAAATTATTTTTATACGCTTTAGGGATCACCCGGGTGTAGTCGGGGAACTTACCTTCGACTAGTTTGGATATCAGCTCGATGTCAGAAAAATCTACCTTCACCTGGTTAGTGGCAATCTGAAGGTTAACGATATCGTCCGTATCTTCCAGCAAGCGCTGCAATTCCAAAATGGTCTTACGCGGAATGATGACTTCCTGGCGCACGAATTCTTGCTCAGTGACGATTTGAGAAAACGCTAATCGGTGACCATCGGTGGCCACAGCAATCACGTTTTTTCCATCGACTACGAGCAAAAGACCATTCAGGTAATAACGAATGTCTTGCTGAGCCATGGAAAAGTGCACCATGTTGAAAAGGTGCTTCAGTGTTTTTTGTGGCAGCGCTACCTTGGCACCAAAATGCTCTGCCTGCGCAACCGTAGGAAACTCCTCCGCCGACTGCGTTTGAAGGGCAAATCGTGACTTACCGGATTGAACGGTCATGCGTTTGTTCGTCAGCGACAGCGATACTTCCGCCTCGGGCAGAGCGCGCAAAATATCTAGTAGCTTGCGGGCAGCAACCGTCGTTGCCACAACATCGTTACCCGAACCTATAGGTGCATGCGTACTAATCTGCACTTCTATGTCCGTTGATAACAATGAGACCTTATCTCCATCTTTACGGATGAGGATATTGGCGAGAATCGGCAGTGTGTGCCGACGCTCGACAATACCACTCACAATTTGTAGAGGCCGCAACAACGCGTCCCTGTGAGTTTTTACCAGTAGCATCGTGATTTCCTTTCGCGAGTCGCTTTCTGAATCAGCATTTTTGTTTCTTTATTATTGCCGCCCCGGTTCAACGCCGGCTCAGCCCTTGAGGGTTTGTTCCAATACATGAAGCTCGTGATTGCATTCAGGATTTTTGCTCCGGTCTGCAGCAATTTTTCGTACCGCATGCAAAACTGTCGTGTGATCACGCCCACCAAACAATTCGCCGATCTCCGGTAAGCTTTTTTGCGTCAGCTCCTTGGCCAGATACATAGCAATCTGACGTGGGCGCGCAATATTTGCTGGCCGTTTTTTTGAGTACATATCGGCGACTTTTATGTTAAAAAAATCTGCGACGGTTTTTTGTATGTTCTCAACAGAGATCTGTCTGTTTTGCACTGACAGTAAATCTTTCAACGCATCTTTAACGACATCTATCGTGATGTCTTTACCGTGAAAGCGCGAATAGGCAAGTATCTTGCGCAGCGCACCTTCGAGCTCACGCACATTTGAGCGCAAATGTTTAGCCACAAAAAACGCCACATCATCGGAAAACACGGCGCCTTCCAGGGCTGCCTTTTTCAACAAGATAGCCACACGCATTTCCAGCTCAGGCGGCTCCACAGCCACGGTAAGTCCAGAGTCGAAACGAGAAATCAAGCGGTCATCCATACCCGAGATCTCTTTAGGATAGGTGTCGCTGGTAATGATGATCTGTTTCTTGGCTGCGATTAGCGCCTCAAAGGCGTAGAAAAATTCTTCCTGAGTTCGGTTCTTACCGCCAAAAAACTGAATATCATCAATTAGCAGTAAATCCAGCGAATGGTAATAACGCTTGAAATCATCAAACCCCTTGCGCTGATAAGCCGTCACCACGTCGCGCACATACTGCTCTGCATGGATATAGCGAATCTTGACAGAGGGGTTGTCGGCCAACACCTGGTTACCTATGGCATGTATCAGGTGAGTTTTACCAAGCCCAACACCGCCATAAAGAAACAGCGGGTTGTATGAAATACCTGGATTACTTGCCACCTGTATAGCGGCCGCGCGCGCGAGCTGGTTGGCCTTGCCAGTGACAAAACTGTCAAAGGTAAGCGCTGGGTTAATACGGCTTTGATCGCGTCGCAGGTGCGTTTCTTCTGCCTGTCCAGCGCGCTCGATCGGCCCGTCAGACGCGGGCATGGAAAGGGCAGCGGCGCTGGGGGCTGCTGCTTTTTTAAGCTGCCCGTTACGAGGGTCGAGCACGAACTGCACATCAACCGGCGACTGCCAAAATTCTGCTGCGATGGTGGTGATACGGTCGGCAAACTGCGTTTTGACCCAGTCGAGTTTAAAGCGGTTAGGCGCAGCTATACGAAGACGACCGTCTTCGAAGTCAAGCATCGCTAAGGGCTTGATCCATGCACTGTATTGCTGCGGCGTTAGCTCCTGCTGCAGCCGCAAAGCACAGGTCTGCCAGAATTCTTCCATGCGTTGATTCGGTTGTGGGAGCGAAGGGAGCAGGCACGCCCCGACGTTCTAGGTTGGTCTAATGGACTAAGCGCGCAGGCTTGCCGGAATAGCCGCTATTCTACTCTTGCCGGGCCAAGTTATCCACAGGTCGGGCTTAAATTGATGAATCGCAGACCGTCCTTTGCAACGGATTTTCTTTGCCTTTTATTTAACTTCTGTAAAACCCTGTGCATCCGGACCGGCCTCTTGCCACTTTCACAAGGTAATAAGCCAGGGTGGCAACCTAAACATGCGTTTAACCAGGGCAAGTGATTGACAGAAATAGAGAAAATACTGTCTAATCTGCGGTTCACTGCGTTGCGCGCTGCGGTGTAAGCTAACTGGCGCCGCAACTCAAGATTTTCCGCCGGGCGAATTCCCCCGGTTTTGCTTAGTCTATTCCGATCAGCGAGATCCCATCATGAAACGTACCTACCAACCTTCCGTTGTCCGCCGCAAGCGCACGCATGGCTTCCGAGCTCGTATGGCCACCCGCGCTGGCCGCGCAATCCTTAACGCTCGCCGCTCCAAAGGTCGCAAGCGTCTAGCCGTTTAGGGCCGGTAGCACGACCTTGCCCGAGACTACGTCCGACAATCGTTCGGAAGATTTCGGTAGACATCGGCGCATTTTAAAAACGGATGAATTCTCATCCGTTTTTCGTTTACGCCCAGTCAAGCGCACGGAGCATTTTGTGCTTTATCAACGGGCAAACTCTCTCGGCAATGCCCGGCTGGGCGTCGTAGTAGCAAAGAGACTAGCTCAGCGAGCGGTGACCCGAAACATGATCAAGCGCATAGCAAGAGAAATTTTCCGCCGGTCTGAACTTACCGCTGTGGATTGCATAATCCGGCTATCCAGTTCGCTCATGACTCGTAAGCAAAAGGCCTCGTCAAAAGCGTGCAAAATTGCGTTATCCACTGAACTGCATACGTTGCTGAGCTCTGCCGATCGACTACACCGCCCTGGCATCTGATGAAATCCTTGCTGCTGAGTCTGCTGCGTTTTTACAAAATTGGGATTAGCCCGCTACTGGGTCAACATTGCCGTTTCTATCCCAGTTGTTCTGAATATGCACAGCTTGCCATTACCGAGCACGGCGCTTTGCGCGGTAGTTTGCTTGCTGGTCGGCGCCTGTGCAAATGTCACCCGTGGCATCCGGGCGGCTGTGATTTTGTACCCACTCGTGAGCCCACTACTGCAATCGCCAAACTGGCCGACCAGGTAACGCGCCCACATCCCTGAACCATTATTCCCACCTTCGATTCTTATGGATATCAAACGTACAGTGCTTTTGGTGATTTTCTCACTCTCGACGCTCATGCTATGGGAGAACTGGAACCTCAGCAACGGCGGAGTCTCCATGTTTGCACCGGAGGCCCCCTCCACGACTAACGGCACTGCGGTCAGCACAAAAAGCGATGCTTCTGTGCCACAAGCAAGCACTACCCCTGCTGCTACGGCAGCGAGTGGTGCCGATGTGCCCGCCGGCCCGGCCGCTGTTCAACCCGGCGAAAAAATTACGATTACGACCGATTTGTTAAAAGCCGAAATCAACACCGCGGGCGCAGAACTCACACGCATAGAGTTACTCCGGCATAAAGATGGCCCCGATCAAAACCGTAACGTCGTATTGATGGAATCGGGTGTAGCCCGTACCTACGTGGGTCAAAGTGGATTGATAGGCGCTAATGCTCCTAACCATCGCTCCATGTTCACTGTACGCCCTGGCGTTCGCACCTTAGAAGGTACCGACAACCTGCAACTGATACTCGATGCTGAACAGGATGGCGTAAAACTCACCAAAACCTATACCTTCAAGCGCGGTGAATACGAAATCGAGTTGACCCACCAAGTCACGAACGCAAGTGCTGCTGCGATTACGCCATCGGTCTACGTACAACTCGTGCGCGATGCCAGCAAGCTCGAAGGCGATTCGCATTTCTACAGCACCTTCACAGGCCCAGCCCTCTATACGGATGCAGAAAAATTTCGCAAAGTCACCTTCGAAGATATCGACAAAGCCAAACAACCTCCTGCTGCGTTAACTGACAAAGGCTGGATTGCTATGGTTCAGCACTATTTTGTGTCAGCTTTTCTGCCGTCAGACCAAGGTACTTACGAATTATTTACTCGCAAGATTGACGACAAGCTGTACGCGGTTGGTGCCATCATGAAGATGGGAAGTATCGCCCCTGGCGCAAGTGCAAAGTCAACTGGCAAGCTCTACACAGGTCCTCAGGAATCTGCGCTGCTGGAAAAATTTGCACCCGATTTTGATCTGGTCAAAGACTACGGTTGGTTGACGATTATTGCCAAACCCATTTTTTGGTTAATGGAGCAAATTCAAAAAATACTGAGTAACTGGGGCTGGACCATTATTGTTCTGACCATATTAATTAAATTAGCGTTTTTCCCACTGTCGGCTGCAAGCTATCGCAGTATGGCAAAAATGAAATTGGTCACACCCAAAATGACCGCCATTCGTGAACGCCACAAAGGCGATCCACAACAAATGAATGCGGCCATGATGGAGCTCTACAAAACCGAAAAAATTAATCCGCTTGGCGGATGTCTCCCAGTATTAGTTCAAATACCCGTATTCATTGCGTTGTACTGGGTTTTGCTTGCCAGCGTAGAAATGCGCCATGCGCCATGGTTGGGCTGGATCCAAGATCTCGCCGCACCCGATCCCTTTTACATCCTGCCAGTGATCATGGCTGTGTCGATGTTTGTACAAACCAAACTCAATCCTACGCCACCGGATCCAATACAAGCAAAAGTCATGATGTTTATGCCGATAGCATTTTCAGTAATGTTTTTCTTTTTCCCCTCAGGCTTAGTGCTGTATTGGGTAGTCAACAATTTGCTGTCCATAGGTCAGCAGTGGGTGATCACGAAAAATGCCGTCAGCTCGAAGTAACTCACGTAAATAACCTAACTGAGTAACTTAATTTAGTACCGCACAATCGCCGCGCCTCGTGCGTAGCTGTGTTTTTTAAAGTCCGTCGCCAGTGGCCGCGGACTTTTTTCTTTACAGATAAAATCTCATTATGTTCGCAGACAACTCACCCATTGCCGCTATTGCCACTGCCCCTGGTCGTGGGGGTATTGGTGTCGTGCGTGTGTCGGGTAAAGATCTTAAATCCCTTGCTCGTGCCGTCTGCAAGTTAGATAACTCCACTGAACTCAAACCTCGCTACGCAAGCTACCTGGATTTCATACGCGCAGATGGCAGCGTGATTGATTCCGGACTGGCGATTTATTTTCCTGCGCCGCATTCCTACACTGGTGAAGACGTACTAGAACTACAAGGGCATGGCGGGCCGGTTGTGCTGCAAATGCTGTTAAGTCGCTGCTTAGAAGCCGGACAGGAAATAGGGCTTAGATTAGCCAATCCTGGCGAATTCACTTACCGCGCGTTTCAAAATGAAAAAATGGATCTCGCACAAGCCGAGGCTGTTTCTGATCTGATTGAAGCGTCGACCGAGGCTGCTGCAAAGCTCGCGACGCAATCCCTCTCCGGCGCATTCTCACAAGCCATACACCAACTCGTTGAACAAGTTATTAACTTGCGCATGCTGGTCGAAGCAACGCTGGATTTCCCTGAAGAGGAAATTGATTTCTTAGAAAAATCTGACGCGCGCGGCAAATTAAGCGCTGTCGTTACTGCGTTGAATGTCGTACTCGAACAAGCATCGCAAGGTGCGCTATTGCGCGATGGTTTAAATGTTGTCTTAGCAGGCCAACCCAACGTTGGCAAAAGCTCCTTACTCAATGCACTTGCCGGTTCTGAGGTGGCCATCGTAACGGCGATCGCTGGCACTACGCGCGACAAAATCACCCAGACGATACAAGTCGAAGGCATACCCATTAATATCATCGACACAGCCGGCATACGTGATGATGAACATGCTGACGGTGAAGTTGAACGTATAGGTATAGCGCGAACATGGGCCGCGGTAGAAACCGCCGATGTGATTTTGCATATTTTGGATGCCAGCCGCGGACCAACGCGCGCCGATGAAGAAATAGTCACGCGCTTACCTGAACACATTCCATTGCTGCGCATCTGGAATAAAATTGATTTGTCTGGTCATCAGCCGTCTATCGCTATCGAGTCTGATGCGACGCATATCTACCTGTCAGCATCAGAGCGCTTAGGTATGGATTTGCTGCGCAAAGAATTACTCCGCATCGCGGGTTGGCAGCAAACTGGCGAATCTATCTATCTCGCTCGTGAACGTCACTTACTTGCACTCAAAAGCGCTCAGGCACATTTGCATGTAGCCACCGAATTGGCCGCTCAACAAGACAATGCTCTTGATTTATTTGCGGAAGAGCTGCGGCTTGCTCAAGATCGTCTTAGCAGCATTACCGGCGCCTTTACATCCGATGATTTACTGGGTGTGATCTTCAGCCGTTTTTGTATTGGAAAATAACACCACTCAATACCGTATCATTTGATTAGCTTATTCAATTATAAAAATCTACGCCGGAGATCGCTATCGTGCTAAAAACTTCTATTACTCGCCGTTGTTCCAAACAGTTGTTGCTAGCAGCTATCGCCGCTGCGACTCTATCCGTGCATGCTGCTGATGCCGGCAAACTTGAAACTCTGCGCGTTACCAATGCGTGCAAGTATTGCGATTTGACGGATGCTGCTTTAGCCGGTGTTGATTTACGTGGTGCTGATTTTCAAAACGCCAATCTTGCTGGCGCCAATTTGTCTAAAGCCGATCTGTCTCAACGCCCGCTAGAAAAACGTACCTTGTCTACGAATTTCGAAAGTGCAAATCTTAAGAAAACTAATCTCTCTGAAGCCAAGCTCAATGGTGCTAATTTTTTGAACGCATTTTTGCGTGAGACCAATTTAGAGGGCGCTGATTTATCAGGTGCGAGTTTTAGCGCTGCCAATCTCAAGGGCGCCAACTTAAAAGGCGCGAAAATGGATGGCGCCAAATTAGAGGGTGCGAAGCTGTGCAACACCATCATGCCTGATGGTAGTGTTAACGACTCTGGCTGTTAAACCATCGCGCGTACTGCACAGCTTACTTACACTTAATGCCGTGCAGGCGTGCGTGTTTTTTTGAAGTCTGATTTTCGGATCAGACTGTGTATGCCCTTGGTTTTATCTACCACTTGCGATACGTTGAAATCGGTAGCTGCTGATAAATAAGCATACGCCACCGCTCTATCCATACCCAGCACTTCGGTAAGAAAGCGCACGGATTCGCGAACGGCATCTTTCATCGCTTCATTAAGATCCGGATGCAAACCAATCGCAATCCAATATTCTTTTGTTTCTCCAAATGGTTTAACCAGTGTGCCTGAGGCCGATGGTATGCGCGAGTCACCTTTCTTTAACAGCGTAATACGAAAACTCGCGCGCATAGAATGTTCAAGCGCTGTTAATGCGACCTCACCATTGCCTTGTGACATATGCGGATCACCCGTATAAAAATTTGCGCCGCTTACAAACACCGGCAAATAAACCGTTGTACCCGCACCCAAATCTTTCACATCCATATTGCCGCCAAAAACACCCGGTGGAACTGAATGCACTAACTCCGTCGTATCCGCTGCAACACCCATCACCCCCATAAATGGTGCTGTTGGAAAAGTGACCTCCGCACCATGCCTATTTTTTAGCACGCCCTGCCACTGACCACGCGCTGTTTTGCGTATCGGTGTAAATACCGACATGTTATGAAATTTTGATGGTTCAGCTGCGCTGGCATCGGGCTCTGGTTTAGCGCCTTCAGGAAATTCACCAGGTAAAGCACCCTTGCCATGGCGGTTAGAAATAACACCATACGGCACGCGCGGCGTAACTGCTAATACATCTATCTTTAATACATCACCCGGCTCTGCACCTTGTACAGCCACAGGGCCTGTCACTATGTGCGGGCCATCTTTAAAAAAATCATGAGGCAAATCTGATCGCGTAATTGCTATGGCATCGTTTAACACATGGTGCGGGGGCACGCCGTGCGATCCAAAATACTGAACGGGATTTCTACCCTGATCTTCCAAAATACCTTCATGCGACAAGGTATCAAATACGACCGTTGCACCTGAAGGCACGGTTAACACCGGCGCATCAGTCGCATTCGGCAAGTAACCCCATTTGATGGTGGCCAGAGTGGAGGGCACATAAAACACCTTGCCACTAAAGCCCTTAATTACTAAAGGCCCCGGTTTCTCTGCGAGTGGTTGCAAAGGCATTTTGTACGTCGTTGTTGCGCTCGCAGATACGCTGAGAGCCATGAAAGATATACCAACAAGATGATGTGTAATTTTCATTGTAGTGATTAGTTTGCGAACAACCATGTTAAAAAATGAGGGGCTGAGTTAACTACAGTAGCAATGATTAGCGCGGCTCGAATACGCCCGTAGCACGATTTTTTCTCACCGCGTTCCACGGAAAAACCTGACCATTCATGGCTACGTTCTTACTCATCACCAGACCCACGCCCTGCTGTTTCAGGTCGTCAGCAACCACCATGCCCTCATCGGCCGCCGTCGCAACGGCGCCAAGCACCGGGCCACCCCCCGCAATCGAATACCCGATCGCCTTGGACAGCACGCGAGACAAGTCGAACACCATCCGCTCGG
>JAULVH010000169.1:14776-16853 GCA_032111105.1 Burkholderiaceae bacterium
GTAAACACCCATTGAGCTGCACTGGGCTGCTGCCATGGCAAATCCCAGATTAAACAACGCATCTGAGTTAGCTATTTCGTACGGAATCATAGCGCCCACCAGTACGATGGTTTTAGATAAACCGGCGCTAGCTAATACCTCTGCTGTTTCGCAAATGGTATCTGTGCCGTGCACAATGACGATGTTATTTTCTGCTGAATCTATACAGGCTTTACTTATTTGATGACGATGATGGTCTTGCATGTCGAGAGAGTCGATCGCAAACAAGGACTCCACGACAACTGGCTGAGTCAATCGCGCGCGCTCTAGAGCGGATGGCAGCACACTGAGCCCCAACACGAGCTGACCTGTCAGTTCGTTATAGTGCTTATCGAACGTACCCCCGGTAGTAATGATGCGCAGTGTCATAACGGTAGTTAGTTTTTTCGTCAATAATCGGTGAACTCGGATCATATCCTGAAGCCGACTTTTGTTGATTATGGAAAAGAATAGGCCGTAAGTATAGAGACTGCATAGCGACTCGGCACCGAGCGCGAGGGCGGCTAGGCTAGAGTTCTATATAAGAGTAGGGTAGACCAAAAAAAAGGAGTGGGCTCGCGGTGAGTCCACTCCTGAAATGCAGGGCAAGCAAGGCGAGGAACGACCTGTTTGCCCGCCATCCGAGACAAGATGGACTGCTATGGTACGAAGGAGCACTTACGTAATCCAATGCTATGTTGGAATGGTTTTATGCGCGTCTACAAGAGTTGTTTGGATAGTAAAAGTTTATGAAATTTACAGCACTGCGGTAAAAAGGAGGGTCTGGTTTTGTGTGGGTTTGGTGGCGAGCCAGCGCAGCGGCATGGTATCCATTGAAACAAAATCTTGGCCTCCCTCTTTATTCGAGCATCGTCTCGTTTTTTATTTAAGCCGCGCTGTGCAAAATAAAATCTTATAGCAAGATTTGCCCCGCGCTTTCATTGGTGGCCGTTAAACGGCTACACTATCATTTGTTGTTTACTTTTTTTGCTCCACCATGAAACCTGTCGCACCGGGCACCGTCATCTTTCATCGCTATCGCGGTTATGGCGTTGTAACGTCCGTCAATCTCCTCACAGGCTGGATATCAGCCCGCTTTTCCAATGAAGGCCGCACTCTGGATTTGAATCTGTCGTGCGACCAAGTTCAGCATGCCGATGGTGAACCGATACGTTTTCGCAGCACCTCACCCGATCGCATGCCTCATGGCAGATTAATGGCCATGATGCGTGAGCTACACAAGGCGGGTTATCAGCGTCTCTATCTTTATAGTTGGCCTAAACCCTCGGGACTACATTGGCGCTGGCATATGTTCACGGGGCCGCGCCATTGGATGCAACGCAGTTGGCGTGAGGGTTGGTATGGTTCCGGTGCGGAGTACAACCTAAATCCGGTGATGGGTTGGGGTGATAATCCCGGCGCATCCGAACACGATTTGGTATCGGCGTTGGCCCGTTTTGATCCGCATGGTTTGGCGCGCGCACTGGGAAGAGACGAAGACCATACGCACTGGTTTGCCGATGTGTGTGACGCTCTGCTGCCTAACTACACATTTTCACTGGGTTGGGATCAGCATGCTGGTCCTCAGCCGGATCATTTACCTGTTATTCCCTTGCGCAGTAGCGTGCCTCCGTATTCCGGACCACCACTGCCTTGGCCACCGGGTTGGGGTCGATTATGGAGCAGCGTTCCCAGAATCAGGCTCGCGCAAAAAATCACGGGAACAAATCTCGCTGACGCCCCTTCAGACGCCGACCGTTAATGTCGCTAATTTTTACTTCACGCACACCTGGTTGTAATTTAATGACAGCTCCCGCCTGCACATCGCCTTGCTGTATTACCTTCAAATAAACACCCGTAAATCCTGATTGCAGCATGTTTTTTACGGCATGTCTAAAACCCATGCGTGCTGCAAACTTATAACAAGGCGCGCGCGGCTCAGTAACTTCCAATATCACGTCTGCGATGGTTAACCTATCACCTACCCACAAGTCGTGTTCTAAAATTCCTGTCGTTGTGAGATTTTCACCCATGGCGCCATGGGCAAGTTGCGCGGGCT
>JAULVH010000170.1:0-7373 GCA_032111105.1 Burkholderiaceae bacterium
ATTAAGTTCATCTCAGACGTGATGATATGCACTATTAAAGTGCACTCAAACAACAAATCACCATAATGGTGCGAATCGGGCCTGAGCGAGGCCGCTCTAGTGCGGTCTGCCGCACAAGTGAGCCTAGTTACTTACCTCTTGAGCCGAAACGACAAACAGAGCAGCAGTGGTTTTTTTTAAGTGGGGTCAGCAGTCTCTGCACCCTGCTGTAACCACAGTATGCGTTTACGCACAAAATTAATGTGACTACGCAGCTCGTACAACTCCTCAGCAAAGGACAAAGGTATGCTGAGCTGATTTACGCGCTGCTCGATCTCGCCCAGGCGCTTTAATTGATAATCACACACGGCACGCTTGCCCGCTCCGCTCGCCTCCTCAGCCGCTTGCTCCACGCTGCGCAGCTGGCCATACCAACGATAGATACGCGAGCGCACCTTCCATACATACAAAGGCGGGACAACTTTGGACAGGGGCAAAAGCAGTGCTCCGAGCGCCACCACCACCAACCACATGCGATCAAAAAAGTTCGCTAGCCAAAATGGCAGATAACGAATCAATAGCGGTGGGCCATGCTTAAAATATTTATCGGCAGAGTCTGCGAGCGGAATCTCTGTGTAATTAGCGTTAGGAAAATCACCGCGTCGCTGAAACCAACCTGGTCCACCATGAATTTCAGCTGCGGCATGCACGAACAAGTCAATTAGCGCAGGATGCAAATCCTCACGCGCTACCAAGGTAGCTGTTGGCGCTATCAATTGCAGATCACGCGGTGGCTGGTTACGATCTAAATTGATTATTCCTTTGGGAAGGCTCACCGCTGATAGAAAAGGAAAACGACGTGAGTACGCTTCTGATTGAGAAAAATTGAATAACCGTATACCCGGTGTTTGCAATAGCATTTGTATCAATAGCCCTTCTGGCGCTGAACTAAATACCATGCCATCGATTTTGCCTGCCAATAATGCGACGGTGGATGCGGTATTTTCCATGTCGGTTAAGGACACTTTTTTGGGGTCTAAGCCATTAGCAGTTAATAATTTTCCAAATAGCTGAGGAACCCCTGTGCCCGGAGGGCCAACATTAATTTTTAAATGTCGAAATTGCCGCAAATGATCGAGTCTTTTATCAGACCGGTAAAACAGCCAGACCGGCTCAACAAATAAACTACCCAACGACACCAGACCAATTCTTTCGGCCTGCACTAAATCGGTTGAACCACTCTGAACAAAGGCAATGTCGATACCAGAATCTCGATTTTTTAAACGATCAAGATTCTCTAACGAACCCTCCGACCGGATGATCTTGACATCTATCCCTGCTCTGGCCAACACAGCCGCGTAGCGTTTCGCGAGATTTTCGTATGCACTATTTTCTTGGCCTGCTGAGAGGGTGACTACCTTGGGAGGTGATGGATCAATAATTCGATAAGCAATCACACCTGCGAGAATTACCAACAACAGAGGCGGGCCGAAGGTAATAGCCAGGTCGCGTAAAGATAGTGTGGTGAATTGAAGAAATTTTGGCATGATTCCAGAAAAAGTCATCTTTTCAGAACCATGCCAAATATTGAATAGATATGCAAGCCTTGCTAGTTACTACGCGCCATTACCACATCGCATTACCGTACGTTATGAACTTAACTCGTCAAGCACTGATTTTATGAAAGCAAGAAATTATCCAAGCAAATGGCCCGCCAACACCTAGCCAACACCTCCCTAACCCATAGCTTCATTTGGATCCCGTCCCATAGCTACGCTGGCTCGCCGTCAAGTTCAGAATAAATCAGTATCTCCCTAGTCATGCATCTCATACCCTAACCGACGAAGGTAAATTAGCGCAGGTCTGTTATTTAGTCTTCATCGCCTAGCAGAGATAACTGAATAGGTGATTTACGTGCGTGTTGAGATAGCAGGCTGGTAGCCAAACCAAACCATGCTTCATTGGGCATTACCCGCTCTGCAATCTTAACCAATTCCTCTTCACGACTTAAGCGCTGATAAAAATTCAAACAACACTGTTCTAACGAACTACATAACTCATCCAACATAGCTGCACCGCTAGTTAATGCAAGTTGAAATTTTTGCTGTAGTGATTTAACTAAAGCCATACTGGCCTTATTTAATTTTTCTAACTCGTCGAGTAATGCATCTGCTTCATGAGTACATTTACGTAAAACAGGAATCAAAAAAACGGCTATGCGACGCTGCTGACAATAGTGTTCATACTGCGAGATTCTATTAACTAATTGCACAGTATCGATACCGCCGGCGGATCGAAAATTTCGTATACTTTTTCGTATGTAGTTCTGAAGCGAAGAAAAAGTCCAGCGCACTTTTTTTTGCTCAAGTTCTAATGCGACTATCGAATAAGTGGCTGTAAGCATGTGCTGTCTCCGAAAAACTGACAAAATCCCCTGCGCGACCGAAGCCCACATGAAAGCTAGTTAAAATTTGGAATTGCGGCTAGACCGCTCAGGCTCATGTAGTGTAATTACCAAGCTACCTGGCCTGATTGACATGCCGCAAAGGCGCCATATGTTTATGGGCAATCGCTGGGTAAATTCGTGATAGACAACCTACCGCTGAGCGCGGCAGGGGTCGGACAACTAAGAATGGCTTATTAACTGACTTTGATAGCGTGTTCACGCGTGGTGTGAAATGTCACACCTGGCCAGCGTTCTTGTGTGAGCTTTAGATTAACGCCAGAGCTGGCAAGATACGCCAGGTTACCTGCAGCGTCATGAGCAAGGTTGGCACCCGCTGATGAGTTTTCAAATTCAGTCATCATGCGTTTATCGTCACACGAAACCCAACGCGCGCTATTAATGCTGGTACCCTCGAATACAGCGTCCACCCCATATTCATTCATCAATCGACTCGCCACTACTTCAAACTGCAGCACACCAACGGCACCTAAAATCAATTCGCCACCATGAACCGGTTTAAAAACCTGCACAGCGCCCTCTTCACCTAGTTGCTGTAAGCCTTTATGAAGTTGTTTTATCTTCAGCGGATTACGAATTCGAACCGAGCGGAAAAAATCAGGGGCAAAATAAGGAATACCAGTGAACTGCAATGGTTCACCTTCAGAAAAACTATCACCGATTTGCATATTGCCGTGATTGGGCAAACCAATAATATCTCCAGCATAGGCTTCTTCAACCTGCTCGCGCGACGATGCCATAAACGTCACTACTGAGGACACTTTGATTTCTCTGCCCAGGCGCAAATGCTTAATCTTCATTCCTCGTTCGAAATGACCTGAGCAAACTCGCAGAAAGGCAACGCGATCGCGATGCGCAGGATCCATATTTGCCTGAATCTTGAAAACAAAACCAGAGAAGCTTGGCTCATCCGGCATAACCTCGCGTACCGTGGCATCACGCTCTTTTGGTGGCTGCGCCCAATCAAGCAAGGCATTTAAAATTTCGCGCACACCGAAATTATTAATTGCCGACCCAAAAAATACAGGGGTTTGCTTTCCGCTCAGGAAAGCTTCAAGGTCAAACGGATGAGAAGCTCCATGCACCAGCTCCACTTCCATTTTTAATTGTTCTATTTCCATGGGAAACATTTGTGCAAGGCGGGGATTGTCTATGCCTTTGACGATCTCAAACTCTTGATCCGCCTTTTCACTTCCGGGCGCAAACAACATAATTTCATCGCGCATTAAGTGATACACACCGCGAAATGACTTTCCCATTCCTATCGGCCATGTCACCGGAGCACACTGAATCCCCAGTACGGATTCGAGCTCATCAAGCAGCTCAAGCGGATCACGTGTCTCGCGATCCATTTTGTTCATGAAGGTAATGATGGGCGTATTACGCATACGGCAGACATTTAACAGCTTGATCGTCTGCGCTTCTACACCTTTGGCCGCATCAATAACCATCAACGCAGAATCGACTGCCGTTAGCACGCGATAGGTATCTTCAGAAAAATCTTGGTGACCCGGAGTGTCGAGCAGATTGACCACATGATCGCGGTACTCAAACTGCATAACCGAGCTGGCGACAGAGATGCCGCGCTGCTTTTCGATTTCCATCCAGTCAGACGTAGCGTGGCGGCCGCTTTTGCGAGCCTTGACTGTACCTGCTAGCTGTATGGCGCCTGAAAAAAGCAAAAGCTTTTCTGTCAGGGTGGTTTTGCCTGCATCCGGGTGAGAAATAATGCCGAAAGTGCGGCGGCGCGCTACCTCGAGTGCGATTTTTTCACGGGATATCTGGGCAGGCGCAGCGTCGCCCTTGCCCTGAGGTCCATCGTGTAGCTGAAGATTGACTGAGTCCGTCATTACATTCCGTGAAAAAGTCCAAGAGTCTAGCCATTTTGGGTAGCTAAAGGAAGCTCTGATTAAATAAATCCAGGCCTTAGGCGACTAATCGGTCGATGCTAAGCGATTGATTCGCATGAGACACGAGTCGCACTGATGCGCTGGCTCGCCATAAAAGTCGCACCACGTCAGCGCCTAACCAATTCTAATACTCTTCGAGTTTTGCCAAAAAGGCACGCTACGAAATAGCCATCTCGCGAGCATGATCAACGATTAGCCACACAAAGCTTCGCGCAGTTCCAATCGGCAGCGCCAATTTCGATCAGCATAGCCGATACCCGTAATTCCTTAATCAGCGCACCTCTGCGATGCAGTACGGCTACCCAAGCGTCGCGATCTTCGTAGGAGATGTAATCACTATGAGTAATTTTAGTTTGGTTCGCACAGAGTCTGCCTCAACAGAATCAATCTACCCAAATTGTGTACCCGAATTCGTGACGTCTGCTTTGGATACGCTGTATGGCAATCTGCATGCATCTCTTGCGACACTAAAATCGCATAGCCTGAGTGATGCGAGCACCTACGTTAAATGGCAAGGCACAGACCAACAGCTGGAATCAATTTTTCTTTTTCGCAAAAAAGGCAAAACGGTACGTGTCATTAATGAAGGAATGCGTTTAACCACCCAATCAGTTGATGATTTTTGCCAGTATATGTTTGAACATGACTCGGATATTAAACGAATAGATTTTCATGCGATTGCTTTACCAGCAGAGCGATTATTCAGACCGTATCTCACATGGGCATGTACAGAAGATATCGTCGTTACGCTCCCAACAACTGAGCGCGAGTATTTAGATCAGCTAGGAAAATCGACGCGCAAATCCATAAAAAAAACACTCGCGCGTACCCAACGCTTACTGCCTAACTTTAACCACACCATACACTCGGGAAGTAGCGTAAGTGACGAGGTGTTACGAAAGGTGGTGAAATTTAATCATTCACGTATGGCAGGTAAAGAAAAAATATCCGCGTTAAATGACGAGGCAACGAATGAGTTGATATCACTCATACGCTCACATGGTGTCGTGGGTTTAATAGCGACTGACGAAGGCCTGGGTGCGGGCACGTTAGCATGTCGTTTCGGTGACGATATTTTTTCCATTATCACCGCTCATGATCCAACATACGACTCGTTTGGGTTGGGAACACTCAGCCGACACTTGATGATCGTTCACTGCATAGCATCCGGCGTGAAGCGTTTTCATTTATTAGGCGGCAATATCAGTAGCAAGCGCTCCGCACTGGGCGTACGTGAAAAACTGCATCACCTCACGATTTATCGGTCGCCTGTTGATATGCTTCGTTATCCCAGGGACACCATGCAACTGGCATTTAATGCAGCAAAGTACCAACTACATCGTTGGCTAGAGGATCAATCAGCGCAACCTGAACATTCCGCTATGGCACGATTGCTCACTATGCTGCGACTGTCGATAAGAGCTACGCGACGGTGGTTAAGCCCCCGAGCCTCTAGCTTGAATTAGTTGGCCCGGACGCCACTAACAAACTACACCGCAGCTTCTCAACCAACAGCGTATCGGTGCTGCCTCGCCACCAGCGCAACGCCATGGGTTTTTGTCTGGAATGCCCCACGATGACCAATTCAACATTGAGCTCGTGGGCCAACTCTTCGATCACGCTAACAGGTTCACCTATTTCCAGATGAGGGATCACGTTCAGACCAGCGTTGGCGAGCATAGCTGCACCAGCCTCTAGTTCTTTTTCCATTTTTTCTTTTTCTACCGTGAGCCCTTCCTCAACACTAAGCACTGCCGCTGCTGCGAACTCTCCAACGAGCAGATAAGGGGGTGGGCTCACTACGGCCAATAAATGGATAGAGGCACCTTGAGCAGGCGTCATGCGTAAACACTCTTGCAAGGCAACACGGCTCTCGGGCGTACCGTTATAAGCCACCAAAATAGTCTGATACATGCTCACCTCCGTAAAAATACCCTGAGAGGGCATTTAGTTGGACATCCAACGACGGACAGACGCTACACCAAGACCGTACAAACGGCAACGCCGACAGTTGGTGAGTGTAGGCGTGGATAGTTTTGTGGATAAGTAGCGAAAGATTTCTTAAGTGACTGATTTTTATTGATTATCCTAACTTGATCCAGCGCAGTGCCCAGAAATAACTCGAAAAAAAACCCGACTAGGCGAGGCCGTAGTCGGGTTAAATCCATCCTTTTTGAAGGCTGGAGGAGACAGATGCAACTTTATCAACGCTTGCTCGCTGTGTCTGCTTTCCGTTTGTGATGCCTGATATAAATTTTGCTTATGATTTCTCTGAATCAATTTTAAAAATACGAACAGATCAAACGACAAAGTGATCGGTGAGTTTGAATTAATTTTTATAAAAAAAACCCGCCACGCTTGCACATGACGGGTTTATGTCTCCTCTCGCTCTTCCGGCGATAGATTATTTATTTCCAGCAGCAGGATTTTGCATTCGAAAAGCGATAAAGTCATCATGCATTGCAGCATGTCAAAAACATATCGCTACTTTGGATCAAACAAAATCTTAAAGTTCTTTAATAATCAATGCTCTAAGTTTCGCCTCTACTCACTATGTTCGTATCAAAACGCAATGACCCAGCCAAATTAAATGCGAACTACATAAGTGCATTGAATTCAGCAAGCTCGATAACCTTAGCCTATGTCCGGTGCAGACTGCACATAGTGAGCGATTAACAAAAACTCGGATTGCGCTCGCCAAATGAAAAGGGGTTAATCCAATCATGCGATTAACCCCTAGTCGAACAACATACTGGCTTGCCATCAAACACGTGACGCAGTGGCGCCGCCTGACAACGATTTAAATATCGTCGTCGATTTTCCTAGGCCTACCGTCAACTTCACTAATACGTATACGTTTGCGGCGATCACCCATCAATTCACGCAGTTCACGAATACTTAAATCAGTCACCTCATGCATACGTATAAGCAATGAGGCACCAACTGGCAAAGTACGATGCCGGATTTTACTGATCACCGGCGGCCGGACTTCTAGTGCACGCGACAAGGCAGCATCATTT
>JAULVH010000171.1:0-2527 GCA_032111105.1 Burkholderiaceae bacterium
AAATGAATCGATGCTGCATGCCCTGCCATTTAAAAAGAAGGGTGTTTATTGGCTGACTGGAGGATCAGGTGGCGTAGGCATGACACTCGCCAGATATCTGGCTAAAAACTATCAATCAAAAATAGCCATTAGTAGTAGAAGGCATGAACAAACCGAACCTGATGCAAATCTAGTATCGAAAGATTGGTTGCACAAACGCTATAAGGCTATTGAGAAAAAATATAACATTACTACTGTTCTTAAGCGAGAGGGCTTAAATGAACTACTAAGTTCTTTCAGTGCTGCGCTGGTTTGGGAGTATTTAGCAGGATCGAATCTTTTACTCGAATCAACAAATGCTTTCCGCTTGAATGAATTAGAAAATGATCTTGGAATTCAAGAAAAATATCATAAATTTTTTATATTCATGATTGATCTTTTAGTCCGTCAACAATGCCTCACTCGCACTGAAGATATCATCCAAATTAAATCACCTCCTGAAGCATCCAGCACGATTCGAGAAAAGATCCTCATCAATCATTCCGATTTTGAAGGCATGATTGACTTTATGCAGTATTGCTCGAAGCATTATCCTCAAGTGCTATCCGGCGAAATAAGCGGAGCGGCTGTTCTCTACCCGGATGGTAGCGCGTCTAAAATGCTTGAAGCTGTGGCAAAGACCGCCGAGCATTCCACTATACGAACTCAACTTGGCTTGATGTCAGAGTGGTGTCGAAAACTCTCAAAAGAAAACCATCACAAACCTTTTCGGATGCTTGAAATAGGCGGCGGTCACGGTATGTTGACCGACACGGTTTTAAAAGAAATAGGAGAGGTTGAGTACTACTTTACAGATATCGGCAAATCCTTTGTCGATGAGAGAATTGAACTCTCTAAAAAAACAGGAGAACAACGCGTCGTTTGTAAAGTGCTGGATATTTCTAGAGATCCACAGATCCAGGGATTCGCTGCAGGACAGTTCGATTGGGTACTTGCCATGAACGTCGTTCATGCAACGCCAGACATCCGTGACACGCTTGGTCATATACGCTCACTTCTCAAGCCAGGCGGTCAACTCGTGCTCTTGGAAACGGTACGTCAGGAAGACTGGGTTGATATTGTATGGGGACTCACATCTGGATGGTGGGCCTTTAATGACGTTGAAATCAGACAGTCATCACCCTTGCTTTCGATAGATAAGTGGAGAGAAGTGTTATTAGATGCGGGTTTTGATGATTTTATCTCTACCTCTGAATCCGCATCCAAAAATGATGCAGCACTCATGATTGCTCGTTCTAATCAAACTTCCGAACAATTCAACAGGCGGATTCAAGTAGAAATTGATGAACTGAAAGCTTTAGGCTCTGAAGTATTGCTTGTTGCCGCAGACGTCGGTCATGAGCAGAGTATGACAGACGCAAAAAAGGAGATTGAAACTCGTTTAGGTGCGTTAGACGGAGTCATTCAGTGCGCCATGGTTCTCGAAGACTCACCGCTCAGTTCCAAAACGCGCGCACAGGCTCACCGAGTCTTACATCCTAAAGTGCATGGCTTACAAGTGCTGGACAAGATCCTTGCTGATACTCCCCTTGATTTTCTGGCATTATTTTCATCCTTATCATCACTCGATCCTGGAGTCGGTCAATTTGATTACGCCGCAGCAAACGCGGTGATCGACGCATACGCCAGATCAAGCTCTCAAGCACAACGTCAAGTGGTTTCCATTAACTGGAATCGCTGGCTTGAATCAGGGTACGTTTCTAGACTCAATCAAGCACATCAGATTGCACAAGGACAAATCTCTAAAAATTTCACACTCGATGTTGCTACACAATGGACGCTTTCTGAACATCAGATTCAAGACGTATCACTTTTGCCCGGTACAGCATTGATTGAATATATTATTCGCTTCGCAAAGGATTTATTTAAGACTTACCCGATAGATATTCATCAGTTGCAGTATGTCGCACCATGCAGGGTGAATGAGAGCACTCGGAATTCTTTGCGTCTGACCCTACAGCGCCAAGATAAAAATCAATTTGATTTTGACTTTAAACTGAATGACGATTTAGTGCCAAAGGCGATTGGTACCGTCAGTCAATCTGTAGAATCAACACGTATCGACCCTAATCTGCAATCGTGGCTGAACGATTGCACGACGGATATCGATGTTGAACATACTGAAACTACCTCGATCGCTCAGCTTGGACCGCGATGGCAATGTCTAAAATTTGCAAAGTTTAATCAAGATCATTCTCGCGCCATCGCACTGATTTCTCTGCGTGAAGAATTTTTACATGATCTCGATGATCATATCCTGCATCCTGCCCTGTTAGATGTCGCGACTGGCTTTGCCTGTTCGGGAAAATATCTTCCTTTCGGTATGCGTCATCTGGTTATTTACGATACGCTACCCGCAACATTTTTCAGTCTTGTTGACATTCAGACTCAGGACGGCCATCCTCTGCTGAATATTCATCTTGTCAACCAAGACGGTACCTCAATAGCCTGTATCAATGGGTATATGCTTCGACCAGTCAAAGAGAGG
>JAULVH010000172.1:0-4784 GCA_032111105.1 Burkholderiaceae bacterium
CAATGTGATCATGGATCGCGCCTGGAATTCCAGAATAGGAAGTTTTGTATCGACGTTTGGTGGTGAGCGACTCGATGCCAGTTTGCTGCTGATGAGTGAATTTCAATTTTTGGCTCCCGATGATCCGCGCTTTATAGGCACCTTACGCGCAGTCGAGCAGCATTTGCAGCGTGGCGATTTTTTACTTCGATATGATGAAGAAGATGATTTCGGACGACCTGATTCAGCCTTCATTGTTTGTACACTCTGGTGGATACTGGCTCTTGCCAATACCGGAGAAACCGCGCGAGCACGAAAACTATTTGAAAATATACTCAGCCGCCGTAATCATCTTGGGTTGTTATCTGAAGATGTCTCTATCGACGGTAAAGAACTCTGGGGTAATTTCCCTCAGACCTACAGCATGGTGGGCTTAATTCAATGTGCTGCACGCTTATCTATTCCATGGGAAAAAGCGTACTAGTACATCGTCTATTCATTATTCCCATTCATGTTGATCATAAAGCCACAATACTAGTAATTACTCCTACTTAGAATTGATGAAATTTCCTGTTGTGTGAATACAGGGATGAATTCACCTGCACGGTGACTATTTTCATTATTTTCTAGGGGAGCTTCATGTGTAAGAAATTTATTTCGATCTTGCTTGGTGGTGTAATTCTTTTTCCAATCGCCAGTTATGCAGAAGACTCGTATTTAAAAATCGGTGTGGGCGGATCGACTTATTCTGGATTCCCAAATCAGACACCGACAGCTGGTTACATTGCCTATGGAAGGACCATTGCGCCAAATTTATCCGGCGAAATTGGTTATATTGATTTTGGTACCTCTGGGGCGAAGCTTAGCAATCCCGATGATGGTTCAGTCAGCACATTTCAATTCAGAACGCGTTCAATCTACCTGGCAGGCATTAGTGATGTACCAATTACATCGTCTGTTTCATTCCAGGGAAAGCTGGGAATGGTTATGCATCGCTCCAACGAAAATTTCAATTTCAAGTTAGATGGTTTTAGTTTCAGAGAAGATTCGACCTACCGAAAAACGCAAGCCTTAGTTGGTGCTGGGTTAAAGGCTCAGTTCTCCAAGGAAATTTCTGGCGTGGTGGAATACACCTATTTTGGTAAGGCGGTAGATGGAATGGCACTTTCGCTCCTGTCAGCGGGTTTGCTTTATCACTTTTAAAAAATTCGTTCCGTCTTACTCCGTGAATTTACTTTCATCGCGATCTGTCTATTCAAGAAAAATAAGATCGTTGAACAAATTACGTCTGATTTAAGCAACCTTGATTTGATTTTTGGGGCGATGCCTTCGTAGAATCGCGCCAGTAATTAGAGAGCCTCATAAAAGCATGAATGGTTTTGCTGATGAGGACATCTGAGAACGATCTTTGCACAAGTTTTATTGATTTGATTTACTTTTAAAGAGGAACTACGCATGAAGAATTCACTGATGGCTGCTTTGTTGGGATGTGCATTGGCAGCTCCCCTGTTTGCTCACGCTGAAGGTAGCTACGTATCAGTAAGTGTTGGAAATTCAAAGGCGGATCACCCAAATTTCGATAAAAGTGCCACGGGTGTTGGTATTGCCTACGGTCAGTCGATAACTGATATGGTGGGATATGAAGTGGGCTATGTACATTTTGGGAGTGTGAAGGTTGACGACTTCAAATTGAGTGCACAGTCTTTTTATTTGGCTGGCGTGGGTACTTATCCTTTAAGTGAAGCAGTTTCTGTTTACGGAAAATTAGGCGCCACAGCGAATCGCTACGATGATGATGGTGACAAGAGTACAAAACTACGACCCATGGTAGGTGCAGGCGTTGGATATAAATTCACTAAAGAATGGTCAGCTGGAGTTGAGTACGTTTATTTCGGTGAATACTCCGACTTGAAACTGAGCATGTGGTCGGCTAATCTGCGTTACCACTTCTGATCAACGCAAGACAAGTTGATTAGTTAAATAAAAAAGGCTGCGGTGACGCAGTCTTTTTTATTTTCTAGTGTTGTGTGCAGATCGAAGATGGAATAACTGCGAGTCGATGCTTATAGTTTTTGGCGCAACTCACTAATCGCTTCTTTTAAAGCTTTAGCAATCGTAGGGTCAGCAGGTGTGTGTCCGCCGCGCTCTACCCAGCGCAGCTGTGCATGTGGCATTTCTTTGGCTAGACGCAGAGCATTTTCTGGTGGGCAGATCAAATCATGCGTGCCATGGATTAGCACAGTGGGAATATTACTTAGTGTTTTTGCGATGGCGAGTAGTTCGACCTCACTGGTAAAGCAACCATTCGACAAGTAGTGAGCTTGTAATCGGTACTTGGCCAAAGTGCGGGTAGGTACGGGCGATGTATCGTTATCTTTAGGCTTGGAAGAAAGTTTGCCGGACATCGCTTGCATGACCGCGTCTTCATAACGACTCCAGCGTGCCGCGGCATCTTCAGCATTTTGCTGAGATTCATGGAGTAACTTGTGCGACAGCGTTGCCAACACGTGTTGTTGCTCGTTGTCTGTCCATCCCTGCGTGAGGTCGGCCCATGCTTGCGGCGCCATGGCACTCAGCGATTGAAAAAACCAGGTCATCTCGCGCGGACTAGTCAGAAAACTACCGCGCAATATCAGTGAATTCAAACGAGAGGCGTGCGCACCCGCGTATAGCAATGCCAGAGTCGCACCCCACGAGCCACCGACCACCATCCAATTATCAATACCCAGATGAGTGCGTATCAATTCAATATCAGCTACTAGCTGATGGCTATCGTTATGTTGGAGTTCGCCGTGCGGCGTCGACTGCCCCGCGCCGCGTTGATCAAACAGCACGACACGTTGGTGATCGAGATCGAACCAATCGAGTACCGATGGTTGTGTGCCGCTCCCCGGGCCCCCATGCAGCACCACGGCCGCAGGTGCGTGTGGATTGCCATATTGAGCGAGGTGCAGACTGTGGCCGTCGCCGGTGGGTAGATGCTGCTGGTCGAAGGCGGTGGGCGGCATAGATTTTTTGTGCGGTGTTCAGGCTAGAATAGCTTCAATTAAAAATATAAGAGGTCAGTCGCGAGAGCGTACTGAACTCGTAAGAAACAGCGCTTTATGACGGAAATTCGCCGTTTTTAGAGTGAGCAAGAGGAGACAATTATGCCTGTAATAACTTCCACCAGCATAGTGATAGCCAGTGTTACGGCCATAGCAAATTGCGCCGACAACGATGGCGGGGTGGTTTCCCCTCTGATCTCCTACTGAGTTTTTGCAGTAAAGCGTAAGTAAGCTTTTATTTAAACCTCCTGAAAATCATGAAAATTCTTGTACTCGGTTCAGCAGCAGGCGGTGGTTTCCCGCAATGGAATTGCAATTGCGCTAATTGTGCGGGTGTACGCAAAGGGTCGATCAAAGCGAAGACACGAACGCAATCGTCAATCGCGGTATCAGCCAACGGCACGGATTGGGTATTGATCAATGCGTCGCCGGATATTCTTTATCAACTACGCTCGAACCCAGCCATGCAGCCGGCGCGAGCGATACGTGATTCTGGTATTGCAGCGGTGATGGTGATGGATGCGCAAATCGATCACATCACAGGATTACTCATGCTGCGCGAAGGTAAAAAGAAAATGAATTTGTACTGCACAGATTCTGTTTGGGACGATCTGAACCACGGCTTGCCGCTGGCGAAAGTGCTCTCACATTACTGCGGTGTAGAACATCACGAGATCAAGGGCCTGTCAGCGGACAAAACTCGTTTTGATGCAATTGAAGTTCCTGCTGTCGCAGGTATACGTTTTCATCCTATGCCCTTGAAAAGCAAGGCGCCACCGTATTCACCGCATCGTGCGAACCCGCAACCGGGCGATAACAATGGTTTGTTGATAGAAAATCTAGAGACCGGTAAAACTTTATTTTATGCGCCGGGCTTGGGTGAAATCGAACCCCACGTACTGGAAGCCATGAACAAGGCGGATTGTGTACTGGTTGACGGCACCGTGTGGACGGGTGATGAAATGATTACTCTGGGTCTGACGCAAAAAACTGCCGCTGATATGGGACATCTGCAGCTTTCTGGTCCCGGTGGCATGATTGAGGTATTGGATAGTATTGGTGCGCAAAGAAAAATTCTTATACACATAAACAATACGAATCCTATTTTGAATGAAGACTCGCCACAGCATTTGCAGCTGGCAGGTCATGGTATCGAAGTCGCTTACGATGGTATGGAAATCACACTATGAACGCACCCGTTAATATGAAAGACAGTATGCCCTGGTCTCGCGAAGAATTTGAGGCGCAGCTGCGCGCAAAAGGCAAAAATTATCATATCAATCATCCCTTTAATGTACGCATGAACGAAGGGACACTAACGCCTGATCAAATTCGTGGTTGGGTAATTAACCGTTTTTATTATCAGGTGATGATTCCCGTTAAAGATGCGGCCATCATATCGAATTGCCCAGATCGCGACGTGCGGCGCAAATGGGTAGAGCGTATACGTGACCATGATGGTTATGACGACAAGCCCGGCGGCATCGAAGCCTGGACGAGATTAGGTGAAGCAACGGGTACATCGCGTGAGGAATTATGGTCACTGAAAAAAGTACTGCCCGGCGTTAAATTTGCGGTTGATGCGTATGTTAATTTCGCACGTAGCAAACCATGGCAAGAGGCAGTATGTTCCTCATTAACAGAAATGTTCGCGCCCAAAATTCACAAAGATCGTCTGGCCAATTGGCCTACGCATTATTCATGGGTGAAGGAAGAAGGCCTGGCGTATTTTCGTAGTCGGGTTACGCTGGCAGAGCG
>JAULVH010000173.1:0-698 GCA_032111105.1 Burkholderiaceae bacterium
TTATTCTCATATCCGCACAACATATTCATTATTTACCGAAAAGCCAACTACTTTCCCATTCTTCTCAAAAGCAGCCAGGAATTGATCCCTTACCTGCCTACGCCATTTCATGCTCTCTCTTTGATTCTTAGATCTAATCACAACAATATCCTCTGGAATTTCAATCAAAATATCATCTGGTTTTGGATGAGTAATTAGCTCTCTAGCCTTTAGTTCATCTATATCTGTGCTCCATGAAACCATCAAACGATCTGATTCATCCCCAGCATTTAACGCATCTGGCATCGCTCCATACTTCTGTTTCTTTGCCCAATTCCATTGGTCAACCTTTAATGCATAGCCAACGCCTTTATCTCGATACTCGTCCAATACAGCGGTCATATGTGAGTGAAGGTGTAATCCATTATTTGTTGCCGGGAATGCAAAAGCGGCACCAACTATTTTATTTTCTATAAACGCACCTGACAGATATGCGCCACTGTGAACCATTGCTTGCAAAAGGTTAGGTGTTATTTCAGTTCCAGCATCCATCGCCCAGGTTAGGTCAAATATTTTGCGGCCAGAATCCTGATCTTGAAGACTCTTTAACTCTCGTACTTGAATTGAATTATTCACTTGGCAATCTTATTGGTGCGCCCGCGGGGATTCGAACCCCGAACCTTCTGATCCGTAGTTGGCCAGTAAATCTGAGCTTTTAG
>JAULVH010000173.1:708-1744 GCA_032111105.1 Burkholderiaceae bacterium
GCCCAATCAGAAAGTCAAATGCTCTATCCGTTGTCCTTCAGGAGTAAGTATTACATAGAAGATAAATAATTAATAGGGATAAACCTAACCCCACCTTGCTTAAATTCTATTCACTCCTATTAGTACTCCCTAACTAGAAATATCTTCTATAGTGAGTTAATTGGATAGAGTAAGTGTATGAAGCGAATAACAATCAGCTTGATCTTAATTTTCAGCCTGCTTATTCCCACACTTTCTCCAGCAAATGCCGCACAGCAACAGTGGGGTGCATCTTATTTAGATTGGTCGGGGGCACTCTTAAGTGCTGACTCGACAATTTCTCAAATAATTCAACCCCTTGAAGTTTCGCCACAGATGTATTGGGAAGCTGGTTGGCATTGGGACAATGTGCCAGATGGGGGATATGGCGGGATTCAATCCAAGGGAATTTTGGCTGACGGAACAATTTCTGACTTAGCTGTTTTCTCAATTTGGAATGGTCTGGGAGCAATCCCTGGTGCGGGTGCTGGCTGCACGCCGTTTAGTGGCGAAGGTATTGGGTATTCGTGCCGCACACCGATAACACTTATTGCTGGAAAAAAATACGAAATCAGTTTCGGAGCTGACACTGCAAGAGGTCCTCAATGGTGGATTGCCACTATTTCAGACTTAACAAAAGGAACAAAAAGCGTTATCGGCTCTATCGAGACCAACTCACAAATTGCGAAAGCCTCTAATTGGAACAACTTTATTGAATACTGGGGACAGTCAGTGCCTTGCGATGCCGTTGGTGCAGCGTCTGCAAAATTTTACGTTCCAACATCCAATAATCCTGATGTTGAAATATCTTCACCAAGGTTCAGTCGACCAGCGCAACCGTGTGTAATGTCAGCCGGGGACACCCCTCCTTCAGGATTTATTGGAGATGCTGTGATTCGTTTTGGCGGTGCGAGTCAAGAACCCTCTACTCAAACAATGCCCTACAGAAAAACTAAAGCTCAACTCACAGCAGACAAAGTAGCAGCCACAAAAAAGACAACGATTTACTGCTCAAAAG
>JAULVH010000174.1:0-738 GCA_032111105.1 Burkholderiaceae bacterium
CAACACCCATTCCGAAACGCAGTATTGCATGTAGGGTCGAGTATACTCCGGAAATGGCGTACAATTCCGGAGTATGGTCGAACGTCTTTTAAAACTAAATAGTTCCAATAGCTTATTTCTTTTCGGGGCGAGGGGAACAGGCAAGATTTTCTTGAGATTTGCGCCGTCATGAACGGCAAGATCATCAACTACGCAAAAATTGCTACAGATGTCGGCGTCGATGAAAAAACGGTCAAGACTTACTATGACATTCTGGTGGATACGCTCATTGGCTTCTATCTACCACCGTTTCATCGTTCGATTCGTAAACGTCAGCGCGAGGCACCTAAATTCTATTTGTTTGATACTGGGATACGACGAGCTCTAACTAACTCCTTGAATCTCAGGCTCGACCCGCAAACTTTTGAATATGGTAATGCTTTTGAGCATTTTGTTATTTTGGAAGTTATGCGTCTCAACTCGTATTCAGAAGCCGATTTCAAGCTTTCCTATTTGAGAACCAAAGACGATGCCGAAATCGACCTGATCATCGAGCGCCCTGGCTCTCCCGATCTCCTAATTGAGATCAAGTCGTATAAACGCATTGACCGAGGCGACGCAAAATAGCTCAGCGTACTGAAAGCTGCATGGGATCGTCCAGCCGAAGCAATGATTTGGTCGCAAGACCCAGCAGAAACGATCGTGGAGGGAATCACTTGTTTGCCATGGCAGACAGGTCTAGCACGCGTCCTGCCAACA
>JAULVH010000174.1:760-1613 GCA_032111105.1 Burkholderiaceae bacterium
CTTTCAAGCAAACAGACTATTCAGAAAAACAATTTTTTCAGCTCTACCAGGTAGACATCCGCGATTACAAAACCTTGTGGGCTAAAGATCAGAACGGAAATTTCCAGATACCCTATCGCTGGTAAGCAGAACCACCGCAATAAAAGAACAGGACCGGAATCGAAACAGCAGCATTAGCGCTATCACAGCTCTGCCAAAACTTGGCAAAGTAAAGCGGCCAGACGATCTGTGCATCATCACTACCACCGACCGTACCCACTAATTTTATAGTGCGCGTCGGTGAGTGCTTTTCGCGGTAAACAGCTAGGTTTTTGGCGAAACACCTGCTCGCCATGCAGATATGCTTGGTTTAAAGCGCATTCTTACATTTTGCGCAATCTCTTGCATAACAATCAGTTGTGGCACAGCCCGCGACAGCTCCCAGCTACGCATGACCAACGGTATCGATAATCCAGATCAGGATCCTGCCGTTGTGCTTTTGCACTTTGGCCAAGGCAATATCTGCACAGGCACCTATATCAGTGACAGCATCATCCTAACTGCCGCACATTGAGTACGGTCAGGAGGCACCATCGAAGTTGTTCGTATGAAGCGCAGTAACGACGGTGTTGAATTCACCGTTTTGACTCGCTCACTCGCGTGCATTGCCCATCCTCGATACAGCAAATCGGACGATGGCGGCAGTGACTTAGGCTTTATTAAAATGCCGGCATGGAGCAGCAAGTCTTGGAGCACGATCGCGCAACGCAGTGCCTGCATCGGTGATCCTGTACGCATGGTCGGCTTTGGCCACAACTACATCAATCAATACACTGATGCCTATCAAATGACCGAAAAAGGCGCTGGCGAAAAG
>JAULVH010000175.1:0-2019 GCA_032111105.1 Burkholderiaceae bacterium
ACTTTCGGACATGATGTCCGATTTTCGATGCTGTTCGAAGCGGGTTTTTTTCCAAGTCTAAAAATGCGCATCTAATCGGACCCGCTTTCCACGACACTAACACGAACTGCTACAAATCCGCGTGCGAGAGCCCGTAAATCAACCAGTCTAAATACCGATAGAGTATCTTATGAAATCAACTGGCCTGTTTCTCACGCAGCTTGACGAGCTCGGCAACGCTGATGTGCACATTCTTACCGTCAACTGGGCAAAAGCCATGGTCAAAAACTGATCCATACAGCTGAAGTTCTGGACCTTGTGATCGCCGCGGTGCCTGGCCACGCAACGGCGAAAAGTACTCAGTGGCAGAAAAGCCATGAGTTGAGAAAAAACCAGCTTGCCTTAGTTCATGGTAGTCCTTTGCTTGTGTGCGCAAAGGACAATAAATCATGGCATCGACGTTCAAATCGAGACCAGACTGAAAAGCCAAAAAGCCAAGGTAAATCATTAACTTATGACGCCCTAATGTGAAAACGTTGGGACACTACTGACCATAAGTGATCAATTAAATATTTAGTTTGCATTAGGATCGCTTAGATTTAGACTTAAAATGCTTATCAAGATTAGATCAACATTTAACTCAGGTCAATCAAACAAAGAGCCTGAATTAGCAGCCAGGGGGATTAACTTATTGTGGATAATACTGAATTCAAAGATAGCCTTGATGCTCAAATTCGCGCGCGATCTATCAAGAAATACAGTCACAGAGCGAGGGGCTACGATTCCACTTGCAGCCCTACGTGGCCGGCCCGACTGGCTACGATCGATAAACTGCAACTACTCCCTGGCCAACACGTTCTGGATGTGGGTTGCGGCACGGGATTAAGTCTGGAATTGCTCCACCGGGCGGTAGGAGATACGGGCCTTGTTTCGGGTGTGGAGCAGAGCCCGCAGATGATCGCGCTGGCACGCCAGAGAGTGCAGGCAGCGGGCTGGCGCAATGTGGTGTTGTATGAGGCTGCCGCACAAGAATTTAGTTTACGCATCCCGATCGATGCGTTTCTATTTCATTACACCCACGACATTTTAAGATCAGACGCCGCACTTAATTCACTGGTGCGGTTGGCGAAACCTGGCGCTCGTATTGCAATTGCAGGTATTAAATATTTTCCGTGGTGGATGGCGCCACTAAATCTCTGGGTGTATCTCAAGAACGTCGGATATAACGGGTCGCCAGGGGAACTTTACACACCATGGGATAAAATCTCGCCGCGTATTGCTGACTGGGAGATGTTTTCTACGCAGTGGGGTATGGGTTACATCGCCTCGGGTCACCTGCCATATGAGCCTGTAAAAAAATTTTTGTAAATACCAGCGATGATTTAATCTCCTGCCTGGGATCCGTCATGCAATCATCAAGCGACTTAAACCCCCTCGCTCCGAGAGTCATGACGATTACGTACGATAACGGTAAAGGGTTTGCCGGTCATAAAGCGATTGATCAGTCCTTGGGTTCGACTTAACCGTCCGACAAACACCGTCTAGCGTTAATAAAACAGATCTGCGAGTCTACGTACCCACGTAATTTCTGCGGTGTCGGGATGGGTGGTAACAAACTTAAGGCTTCAGTCAGTAATTTTTGGTTCGAGGTATAAAATAATCTTACCAAAGGGGGGAATATGCCTGAGGGGTCGAGGTCCTGCCCGAGTTAATCAGCAGCTTTACGTATGCGGTCATGACCGAAGTCGCCGCTCGGTAATCCCGCCCATTGGATCTTATGTGTCCCGTTATCTTTTTTGATGCGCCGCGGGTGAAGATTCGCCAAGACGCTGTCAATATTGAGTTTGTAGTGAAATTAGTTAGAGTTCAAACATTTACTGAAATTGGACCAAAATTTGACTCAAGTTATGTCGATGCTGTTAGTCAAAGCGGCGTCTGTTTTTTATCCAAGCCAGTCAATCGGAAATTCCACGACCGATGAGGCACTGGCACTGATGAGGCAGCTATACGCGCATTGCGCGGGGCAGGTTGCTGTGCTGT
>JAULVH010000176.1:0-7320 GCA_032111105.1 Burkholderiaceae bacterium
CTCTGCGGGAGGTTTATCAAATCCATACAATGCCTTGATCTCTGCAACGCGCTCGCTATCAACCCCTTGTCGACCGCGGTATTCAGAGGCACCTGCACCTGACGATTCACCGGCGCCTGTTTGACCTTTTTTCAGCTCTATCAACACCTGCTCCACCGGACCACCGGGAACAAATTGAATCACTGCAAAAGTAATGGCAATCACACCCAGCAACGTGGGTATCATCAATAGTATGCGTTTAGCGATGTAGGACCAGAGGTTCATAGAGTCGTCGATAGTTTTGTTACTGCCGTGGCTTAACTTGCCACCAACTCGAAATTACATACGGATCAGCTTGATAGTATTTTGGCGCAATAGCTGGAATACCAAAACGATTTCGGTATGCCACGCGGTGCGTTGCTGAGTACCAGTGTGGCACGACAATATATTTGTGCAGCAGTACGCGATCTAGTGCCCGCGATGCAGATACTAATTGCTCACGCGATTCGGCTCGCACTAAGGCTGTTACCAGTGTGTCGACTACCGGATCTTTCAGACCCCAGTAATTACCCGAACCTTTTTCATCCGCTGCTTTGGATCCCAGCATGTCAAACATTTCATTGCCTGGACTCGTCATATCGCCAAAGCGCTGACTCGTCATATCAAAATCAAATTCTTCCATGCGCTTCTGCACTAAAGCAAAATCAGCCGTACGTTGATTAACCCGAATACCGAGTTTTTCTAAATTACGTACGTACACAGCAATGATGCGCGAGAGAGCTGATTGATCATCGAGAATCTCAAAACTGAAAATTTCACCGCGAGAATTACGTAAAGCCCCGTCTTGATACTCCCATCCTGCTTGTTTGAGTAAATCACGCGCTTGCAAAAGATTGGCGCGCAATGACGCTGGCGGATTAGTTGTCGCTGGCACAGGCGCAGGCCCGAACACTGCGGGATCCAGCTGATCGCGCAAAGGCTCAAGCAATGCAAGCTCGGAAGGTGAAGGCGAGCCTTTAGCACCGAGCTCGGAATTACTAAAAAATGAATCTATACGTGTGTACTGGCTATAAAACAGCTGGCGATTCATCCATTCAAAATCCAACGCCAAACTCAGAGCGCGGCGCACCCGCGCATCCTGAAATTGCGGACGTCGCAGATTCATCACAAAGGCCTGCATGCCTGCCCCGTTGGAGTGTTTGAGGGTGGATTTGATTAATTCACCTTTATCAAATTTAGGCCCTTTGTATGCACGCGCCCAATTCTTGGCACGGTACTCCACCACGACATCAAACTCACCGGCCATGAACGCTTCTAAGCGCGCAACATCATCTTTATAAAAGCGATAAATTATTCGGCCAAAATTAAATGCACCTTTACGCGCAGGTATGTCGTTACCCCAGTACGCAGGGTTACGTTTAAAGGCGATCAACCGACCCAAATCATATTTTTCGATCAGATACGGGCCACTGGCTATGGGTGCTGTTAACTGTATCTTGTCAAACGGTGTGCCTGCTGCCCATTTGCGTGAAAACACAGGCATGGTGCCTACGATTAGCGGCAATTCGCGATTGAGTGTCTTGAATTCAAATCGCACCGTGAGTTCATCTACCACCACGCATTGTTTGACATCCGCATAAATCATTTTAAATTGCGGCGCGCCTTTGGCTATCAACGTATCGAAGGAATATTTAACATCATCGGCACGCACTGGATCGCCATTGTTAAAGCGCGCTTTCGCATTGATGCGAAAGGTCATTGCAAGCCTGTCCGCTGAAAGCGTCATGTCTTCCGCCAGCAGGCCATACATGGTTGCAACCTCATCGGCGGAATTGATGGCCAATGATTCAAACATAAGGTTGGATACGCCAGCGGCAGCGACACCCTTCATGGAAAAGGGATTAAATTTATCGAAGCTCGTGCGTGAATCGGGATTAGCCAGATACAACTCGCCGCCTTTGGGGGCATCCGGGTTGAGGTAATCAAAGTGGGTGAATTGTTGTGGGTATTTAGGCGTGTCATACAAAGAAAATGCATGCGCGGCCCAAGCCTCTGCAGTAAAACTGCTAAATACAACAACAATAATGCGGGCGAAAATTCTAATCATGGCTCTTTAGACAAGCGTAAACCTGCCAAGCATAGCGTTTTTCGCCCACCGCCGCGCATTCATCGATTACAGCACGGCATTTGCCCACTCAGGCTCTACCCCCTAAAATGGCACGTTCGGCCGGCAATTGCGCCGGTTTGTGGTCTGACAGGAGTTTGACATGGCATTCTTGCAAGGTAAAAAAATACTGATCACGGGCGTACTTTCCAATCGCTCTATTGCTTATGGCATAGCCCAGGCATGCCACCGCGAGGGTGCCGAACTCGCCTTTACGTATGTGGGCGAACGATTTAAAGACCGAATTACGGAGTTTGCCCGCGATTTCGGTAGCGAACTGATTTTTGATTGTGATGTGGGTAGTGATGAGCAGATCAACGCAGTCTTTGCTGATCTTGGAAAATCATGGAGCCAACTCGACGGCCTGGTACATGCGATAGGCTTTGCACCTCGCGAAGCGATTGCTGGAGATTTTCTTGATGGCCTCTCGCGAGAAAATTTTCGCATTGCCCACGACATTTCAGCCTACAGCTTCCCCGCGCTGGCCAAAGCTGCCATGCCTATGCTGTCGTCGCGCTCTGCTCTGCTCACTCTCTCCTACTTAGGCGCTCTGCGAGCTCTTCCTAACTACAACACCATGGGTCTGGCCAAGGCATCACTGGAAGCTAGCGTGCGTTACCTTGCTGAATCGCTGGGTAAACGCGGTGTTCGCGTCAATGGTATTTCTGCTGGCCCTATTAAAACGCTGGCAGCATCAGGCATTAAAGATTTCGGAAAAATTCTGAACTTTGTCAAAGAAAATGCGCCATTACGCCGCAATGTCACTCTGGAAGATGTGGGCAATGCAGCAGCCTTTCTGCTATCCGATTTAGCCGCCGGCATCACGGGCGAAATAACTTACGTTGATGGTGGTTTCTCTCAGGTTGTCGCCGGTATGGGTGGGGATGAATAAAGGTTGGGGCATTGCCCCACCTTTTTTGTTCGAATTCCTGTACAATCCGCCCGCGCTGCAACATTTGGCGCTTAGCTGCATCGCACACCCTTAGCATCAACCTGAAAGCCCTCCCGCCTCCTGGTGCCCGTTTTATTGAGCACCCTCCCGGCGCAAAGCTTTTGTGCCGAAACTTTTTCCGTTTCGTTTGTTTCGCTGGTAGGCGTTGCTTTTGTTATGTCGAAATCCCATCGTCGGTGAGTTCACCGTCTGTGTGCTATCGACCTTCTGAAAGACGAACAATGAATTTCGAATCCCTAGGACTACACCCGTTGGTCCTCAAGGCAGTAACTGACGCCGGCTATACCGAGGCAACCGCAGTGCAACAACAGGCATTACCGGCAGCGATAGCTGGCCGTGATCTGTTGGTTTCTTCGCAAACAGGCTCCGGCAAGACCGCTGCTTTCATGCTGCCCGCACTACACAAATTTGCCAGCGCGCCAGTAGCACCCGCGCCAGCCAAAACTGCTAATCAAGTCGCGCAATCAGCACGCTCACGTGGCGAGCGCACGCGCTTTACACCAGCAACACCAAAAATGCTGGTTCTGACACCGACCCGTGAATTGGCTTTGCAAGTCACTACCGCTACCGACAAATACGGCATTCATATTCGCCGCGTTAAAGCTGTCTCTATACTTGGTGGTATGCCTTACCCAAAACAAATGCAACTGTTGTCGCGCAATCCAGAAATTCTGGTCGCTACACCAGGTCGCCTGATTGATCACATGGAATCCGGCAAGATCGATTTCTCACAGCTAGAAATTCTGGTGCTGGATGAAGCCGATCGTATGTTGGACATGGGCTTTGTAGATGACATCGAACTGATCATTAGCAAAACTCCAGAAACTCGCCAGACCATGTTGTTCTCAGCGACCCTGGATGGCATGGTGGGCAATATGGCGCGCCGTATCACCAAAGATCCTATGATGATACAGATCGCTGGTTCGTCAACCCGCCATGAAAATATTCAGCAACGCGTACACTTTGTCGATGATCTGTCGCACAAAAATCGTTTGCTTGACCACCTCTTGCGTGACTCATCAATTGGTCAAGCCGTGGTGTTTACCGCAACTAAGCGCGATGCAGACACGATTGCAGATCGTTTAAATATCGCTGGCTTTGCTGCAGCCGCACTGCATGGCGACATGCATCAGGGCGCACGTAACCGTACGCTTAATAGTCTGCGTCAAGGTCAACTGCGTGTTTTGGTTGCAACCGATGTGGCTGCTCGTGGCATCGACGTTCCTGGCATCACGCATGTATTCAATTATGATTTGCCAAAATTCCCTGAAGACTATGTGCACCGTATCGGTCGTACTGGTCGTGCAGGTCGTCAAGGACTCGCGATCTCTTTGGTTAATCATGCCGAAGGCGTGCATGTAAAGCGTATTGAGCGCTTTATCAAGCAAATCATACCGGTGGATATTATCGAAGGTTTTGAACCTAAGAAAAAAGCCAGCGCATCTGCACCTAGCAGCCGTCGTGCTGGATGGCGTCCGGGTGATGGCCGTAATGATGCACGCGGCGCTAAACCTGCTACTAAGCCTGGTCAGCGTACGTTCGCCAAACCGGCCGCACCCCGCAAGGACAGTGCTGGCTTTCGCGGTGATCGTAACCAACGAGGCGATACAGGCCGCGGTTAATACCTAGGTTCTGAAAATTCACTGGCTCCTTCGGGAGCCAGTGTCATTTGTAGGGCAGAGTTTTTAAATGCGCGATAATTCGTTACTGATTTTTGTTTCTTAGTTTTTGTTACTTATTTTTTTTCTTACTTTCGTTATTCACTTTCATAATCTAAGCTGACTATCTCGCCATGAATGCACCCCTGCGTCTCACCTCTTTTTCACACGGCGGCGGTTGCGGCTGCAAAATCGCTCCTGGCGTATTGGCCAACATACTCAAACAAAATCCACGCTTGCCTGTACCACCGCAATTGCTGGTGGGTATAGAGACGTCGGATGATGCGGCCGTCTACAAACTCAATGATGAACAGGCATTAATCGCCACCACTGATTTTTTTATGCCCATCGTTGATGATCCGTTTGATTTTGGGCGCATCGCTGCAACGAATGCCATCTCAGATGTATACGCCATGGGTGGCACACCTATCATGGCACTTGCCTTAGTCGGTATGCCTATCGACAAACTACCCATAGAAACCATAGGGCAGATACTGGCTGGTGGCGAGTCGATATGCGCATTAGCTGGTATACCGGTTGCGGGTGGCCACACCATAGATTCAGTAGAGCCGATTTATGGTTTAGTCGTGATGGGCCTGGTTCATCCCGACCGCATCAAGCGCAATTCTCAAGCCCGGGCCGGTGACCAACTCATACTAGGCAAGCCTTTGGGCGTAGGCATACTTTCAGCGGCGTTAAAAAAAGGCGCACTGGATGCACAAGGCTATGCCGCCATGATCGCCTGCACTACTCAGCTCAACACTCCGGGTAAAGATTTATCTGCTGTAGAGGGTGTACATGCCATTACCGATGTAACCGGGTTTGGTTTACTCGGCCATGCGCGCGAAATGGCGTTGGGTGCAAAGCTGTCTGCTCGTATTAATGTGTCCGCCATACCTTTTTTGCCGCATGTTGAAAGACTAGCGAACGAAGGATTTATTACTGGCGCCTCAGGCCGCAACTGGGCGGGCTATGCGCATGATGTACAACTAGCGGGCTCTGTCAGCGATGTAACTAAAGCTTTACTCTGCGATCCGCAAACATCGGGAGGTTTACTGGTTGCCTGTACCAGCGATACCGTCGACCAGGTTTTACAAATATTTCACGCTCATGGCTTTGGCCAGGCAAGCGTCATTGGTGAATTAGCGCAAGGAACCCCGGGAATACAGGTGATTTGATCCGCGCACATTCGCTAGTTAAGCCTGCCCTGCAGCCATTCGAAGGGATTGTTACACTGCAGGCTTATAACGGCCTTTCATCATGCTTCCCACCAGCGCATCCCCACTTGCTCTCGCCTGTCATCAGCTCACGAAATCCTACGGCGAACGTGCCGTGTTATCCAACGTCGAGTTAACACTACAACCGGGTGAGTACGTTGCCATCATGGGTGACTCCGGTGTAGGTAAATCGACGCTACTGAATATCATCGCGGGATTAGATAACTTTGATTCAGGCAGCCTGCTCATTGATGGTATAGCTCTCAACACACTCAATGATGAACAATCAACCTTATTGCGACGTCAAAAACTAGGATTTATTTTTCAGGCATTTCATTTGCTTCCGCATTTGAATCTACTGCAAAACGTCGCACTACCCTTAGTACTGAATGGATTGCCCTTAGATCGCGCTCATCACATGTTGGACTGTGTTGGTCTGGCTACGCGCACTCACGATTTTCCGCGCCAATTATCGGGCGGTGAAATGCAGCGTGTTGCTATTGCACGTGCGCTCGTACATCAACCACGATTACTACTGGCAGATGAACCCACTGGTAATCTCGATCCAGATACCGCTGGTGACATATTGAATTTACTTAAAAGTGAAATTCGCAGTAGCGGCGCATCCGCCATTATCGTTACGCACTCACCCGCAGCTGCGGCTAGTGCTGATCGTATTTTGCAATTAACCCGCAACGGTTTAAATGAAATTCGCCTCAACCCTGTCTCTGGCACATGAGCGCTAATCACACCCTGCTCAATCGCATCACAGGCTGGCTACTCGTTGGTGAATGGCGCGCTCATCCTGTCCGTGCACTGGTAGCTACGATTGCGATCATGCTGGGTGTAGCACTAGGATTCGGTATTCACTTAGTCAATGAAGCAGCCTTCAGTGAATTTTCTGCAGCTGCCCGTAGTCTTTCGGGTAGCGCAGACTTGCAGGTGCGCGGCAGAAATCCGCAATTCGATGAAACCCTCTACGAACAATTAGCGGCGCTGCCTGAAGTCGATGTAGCTGCACCCTCACTAGAGCTTGATCTGTCGGTTCCAGGTCAACGTGGCTCACTCAAGTTACTAGGTATAGATGCTTTTCAATCAGCGAGTATTTCACCTGATTTACTCGGCGTGCCTGAATCGACTAGCCCGCTCGATTCACTCATGCTCGATACGGTATTTCTTTCGCCTGCAGCCATGCAATGGCTCAAGCTCAAAAGCGGAGATCGCTTAACGCTCATCTCTGGCACGCGTACAGTATCGCTGCGTGTTGCCGGATCAATCATGAGTGCGCGATCCGGACAACGTCTGGCTGTGATGGATATCGGCAGCGCACAATGGCAATTCGGCCGCATA
>JAULVH010000176.1:7330-9031 GCA_032111105.1 Burkholderiaceae bacterium
AATTAGTCCCCGGAATAAATCGCGATAGTTTTCGGCAGACCTTGGCAACACGTTATCCCTCACTGTCATTGACGCAGACAGAGGATCAGGACAAGCGAACGTCAAACATGTCCCGCGCCTACCGCGTGAATTTAAACGTATTAGCTTTAGTTGCCTTGTTTACTGGCGCATTTTTAATATTTTCTACTCAGGCCTTATCGGTCATACGGCGACGTCCTCAATTTGCTTTGCTGCGCACCCTGGGTATGCAACGCAAACAACTGATTGCGCAAGTAGTTATGGAAGGCGGACTACTGGGTGTGACGGGTGCTGCACTGGGTATCGCTGCTGGCTATGCGCTGGCTGCTGCTGCCTTGTCATTGTTTGGTGGTGATTTAGGTGGTGGGTATTTTCCAGGTGTGCAGCCCGTTCTTGTGTTCGATCCTGTCGCTGCCTGTATTTTTTTCTTTGCCGGTACGGGCGTTGCTCTACTCGGTAGTTTGTCACCCGCTATGGAAGCTGCGCGTGCCCGTCCTGCAGCAGCGCTAAAGGCAGGTAGCGAAGATGTGGCACTCGCACCCCTGGCTATGCCCTGGCCCGGTCTGGTGGCTGTTTTTACAGGTGGCGTTTTCACGCAATTACCCCCTGTGCAAGGGCTACCTATCTTTGGCTATCTTGCGATTGCGTTACTACTCGTGGGAAGCATAGCGCTCATGCCGCGCGCAGCCGCTTTACTGTTTACTTTTCTGGCACATCGTTGGCACGGATTAACCGCTAGCCTTTCACTCACGCGTTTGGCGAATGCACCGAATCAAGCAGCGATCGCTTTAGGTGGCGTGTTAGCGAGCTTCTCTTTGATGGTGGCGATGGCGATTATGGTGTCTAGCTTTAGATACTCGGTCGATGATTGGTTACAGCATTTGCTGTCGGCTGATTTATATGTGCGCGTACAAAACGGTGGTGAGCAAGCTAACTTCGGTCCGACAGAGCAGCAATTCATAACGCAACTACCCGCAGTTGAACGCTTCGAAGCAACCCGACACCAGTTAATCACTCTCGATCCTGCACGCCCTGCAGTCGCACTGATTGCGCGATCTATCGATGTGCAAGCACCGGAGCGTTCAATCACGCTGCTGGGTGAATCTTTACAAGGAATAGAACGTCCTGTGTGGGGATCGGAAGCGATGGTGGATTTGTATGGCTGGATACCGGGGCAACACGTTCAATTACCCATTGCAGGCCGTATGCAAAGCTTTACTGTTGCCGGCATATGGCGAGACTACGCGCGACAATCCGGTGCCATCATGATGCGCATAGAAGACTATCGTCAGATTTCTGGTGATGTGACTGTGAATGATTTTGCGCTCTGGATTAAAACCGAGGCATCAATACCTTCACTACGCAAACAACTCGAAGCGCTACCCTTTGCAGCGACCCTTGAATATGCAGAGCCGGGTGAAATACGCGCCGTGAGTTTAAAAATTTTCGATCGTAGCTTTGCCGTAACCTATGTGCTTGAAGGCGTAGCGATGGTGATAGGATTATTTGGTGTGGCTGCAACCTTCTCGGCACAAACCCTGTCGCGCGCAAAAGAGTTCGGCATGCTGCGTCACATAGGGATTACACGCAAACAAATTTTGACCTTACTTGCGAGTGAGGGCAGTTTGTTAGCCGGCTTGGCTATTTTTGTGGGCTGTGTGCTGGGTTGGTGCATCAGTTTAA
>JAULVH010000177.1:0-8086 GCA_032111105.1 Burkholderiaceae bacterium
TTGAATCCGTAATCTAGGCTCGCAGCATTCGGATGACGTTGTAGTCTTAGCGCTCCGGCAAACGCAATCATCGCGCCATTGTCAGTACACAGTTCCAGTTCGGGATAAAAAACCTGAAAGTGTTTTTTAGCTGCTGCGGCATTGAGCGCTGCACGTAACTGCGTATTAGCACCGACACCACCGGCGATTACCAAACGCTTGAGTCGAGTTTCTTTCAAAGCAGTCTGGCATTTGGCAACAAGTACATCAACGATGGCATCTACAAACGATCGTGCGATATTGGCTTTGTCGTTTTCGCTCAACTCACCTTCATGACGTTTTACCAGCGTCAGTACCGCTGTTTTTAATCCTGAAAAACTAAAATCCAAATTTTTTGAATGCAGCATAGGACGCGGCAGTGAATAGACTGTGGGATCGCCGTGCTCAGCTAAGCGTGAAATAGCAGGCCCACCGGGATAGCCCAGGCCGAGCAATTTGGCTGATTTATCAAACGCTTCACCTGCTGCATCATCGAGTGTTTCGCCGAGCAAGGTGTAGTCACCCACGCCACCGACTCGCATTAGCTGCGTATGCCCACCCGAGACCAGCAGCGCTACAAAAGGAAACTCCGGAGCTTTTTCTGAAAGCATAGGAGAGAGCAAATGTCCTTCAAGATGATGCACACCCAGCACAGGCTTACCTAATGCCAGAGCGAGACCATTAGCGATGGCAGCACCCACTAATAAGGCACCAGCCAAGCCAGGGCCTTGGGTATAGGCGATGGCATCAATGGCCGACAACGGCTGTCCGCTATCAGCGAGTATTTTTTCTAACAAGGGGATGGCACGTTTGACATGATCTCGGGAAGCCAATTCAGGCACCACGCCGCCATATTCTTCATGCATGGCTACTTGTGAGTGCAATGCGTGCGCAAGCAGGCCGCGCTCGGTGTGATACAGCGCCAGACCTGTTTCGTCACATGAGGATTCAACGCCAAGAACTATCATTTAAAAAGAGGTGGAGAACAACGATGGAAAACCGCATTCTAGTGTAAAGCTTACTCATCATGCACTTTGCTGCTAGCGACCGAGAGTAATAGCCAGTGTCATGTCGCTATGCCTTGTAAGGGATATTCGTTTAAGCTTGCGCGCTATGGATCTTAATAACTCAGTATTTTCGGCGGCGCCTTACATTCGTGAAATTGCGCGCGGCAAAAAAGGCGCACGCGATCTTTCCCGAGAAGACGCACGTAAGCTCTTTGCAGCCATGTTACATGGCGAAGTCTCCGATCTTGAGCTCGGGGGTTTTTTAATAGGCATGCGCATTAAAGGCGAATCCGTTGCAGAGATTGCTGGCTTTTTAGATGCTGTGGAATCTTCATTTGTGGCCTTGCCCACGCCAGAGTCGGAATTTGCGCCGGTAGTTATTCCTAGTTATAACGGGTCACGGCAAATGCCCAACCTGACACCCCTCTTGGCATGTTTGCTCGCGCGTGAAGGTGTGCCAGTACTGATGCACGGGTTGCTAAGCGATCCGGGCCGAGTCACCAGTGCGGAAATTCTTGAGCTGCTGGGAGTGCATCCACTGAGTCAGCATGACGATGCGCACAGCGTTATGTTACGCAGCTTCGAGCAACGGCAACCGGTATTTTTTCCGATTCAGTGGTTAGCTCCTCGTGTGTATCGTTTGCTGGAAGTGCGCAGAGTTTTAGGTTTGCGCAATTCCACGCATACCTTAGTCAAGATCATGCAGCCCTTTGAACAACCTGCATTACGCTTGGTTTCATATACACATCCTGAGTACCTGACGATGCTAAGCGATTATTTTTCGACTCAAGCTCCAGCACAGCGCGGCGATGTTTTTTTGATGCGCGGCACAGAAGGCGAAACGGTAGCCAATGCAAAGCGCGCTCAGTCAGTGACCTGGTTTCATAATAACCAGCCTACTGTTTTAGTAGAAAAACAGGCGCCAGTAGATGAACTACCTCCATTGCCTGCAGCGAGTGATGCAAAAACTACCGCGCACTGGATAAGCGAAGTACTCGCTAATCGTCAACCGGTGCCCGAGCCCATTGCAGAGCAAGTTAAGCAATGTTTAAACGTGGCTCGTCAACTAAGGCATCAACATCATGAGTGAGCAGTTTGACGTAGCCATTATTGGCGCAGGTGCGGCGGGCATGATGTGCGCGTCAGTTGCAGGGCAGCGCGGTAAGCGCGTTGTGTTGATAGATCATGCTGAGAAGCTGGCTGAAAAAATTCGTATCTCAGGCGGTGGGCGCTGTAATTTTACGAATATCAGCGTGGGCCCTCAAAATTTTTTGTCACAGAATCCGCATTTTTGTAAAAGTGCGCTGTCGCGTTATTCGCCGCAAGACTTTATTGCACTGGTCAAGCGTCATGGAATTTCTTTTCATGAAAAACACAAAGGCCAATTGTTTTGCGATCGCTCTGCTGAAGACATCATCACCATGCTCAAAGCAGAATGCGATGCCGGACATGTGCAGTGGCGCATGCCTGTCTCTGTAAAGTCAGTACAAAAAATAGAGCAGGGTTTTACGGTCAGGACTTCTCACGGAGATATTTCAGCTGCGGCGCTGGTGATCGCCACCGGTGGTTTATCCATACCCAAAATAGGCGCGACCGATTTTTCTTATCGGATCGCGAAACAATTTGATGTGCCTGTGGTTGAAACTCAGCCGGCCTTGGTGCCGCTGACGTTTGATGAATCGGGCTGGCAATCATTTATTCCTATGGCGGGCATTTCGTTAGAGGTTGATATCGCCTGCGGCGAGAAAAAAACGCGGGGGGAATTTAGGGAAGATTTGCTATTTACGCACCGTGGCTTGTCTGGGCCAGCGGTTTTGCAGATTTCCAGTTATTGGCGCGAAGGCGCTGCTTTGACGCTTAATTTATTGCCTGCGCTCGATGTAGTTAAGACCTTGATCGATGAAAAGCAGGTCATCCGCAAGAATTTGGGCAACTGGCTTTCTCAGTTCCTTCCTACTCGGTTAGCCGAGGCATGGCTGCAGTCCCAGGGTTTAAGTGCCGACGCCCGCATACCCGAATTGCCAGATAAGCAATTGCGTCTATTGGGGGAGTCGCTTAACCGGTGGTCCTTAAAACCCCAGGGATCAGAAGGTTATCGTAAGGCTGAAGTGACCCTGGGTGGGGTGGATACGCGAGCCTTGTCGCAGCAGTCTATGATGGCTAACAAGGTCCCGGGCCTCTATTTCATAGGCGAATCCGTGGATGTTACCGGCTGGCTGGGCGGGTATAACTTCCAGTGGGCGTGGGCTTCTGGGGTAGCCGCAGGCTTGTCTTTTTAGTATGTCATTTGACAAACAGAAAGGATTTCGCGGTTGGGCTTCCGCTAAGGAAGTTCGGCTGCTATAATCGCGTGCTCTGCTAAACCAGTAAAACTATTTATTACATGACTACAGTTCGCTTAAAAGAAAACGAGCCCTTTGAAGTTGCATTACGCCGCTTCAAACGCACAATCGAAAAAACAGGTCTGCTGACCGAGCTGCGCGCTAGAGAATTCTACGAGAAGCCTACTTCTGAGCGTAAGCGTAAGCTTGCTGCAGCGGTAAAGCGTCACTACAAGCGCATCCGCAGCCAACAGCTGCCCAAGAAACTGTTCTAATCGATTGCCTCACCCCGGGTGAGGCAGCAATATCGCAAACCCGCTCCGGAGTACCCGCAGCGGGTTTTGGCGTTTTTATGTGGCCGCGGGTGCGGCCTGGCAAGGAGATAGCATGAGCTTGAAAGACCAAATTACCGATGACATGAAAGCTGCGATGCGGGCAAAAGAAAGCGCCCGACTTGGCACTATTCGTTTACTGACAGCGGCCATTAAACAAAAAGAAGTCGATGAACGCATAGAACTGACCGACGATCAGATACTGGCGATCATAGAAAAAATGATTAAACAGCGCAAAGACTCCATCAGTCAGTTTGAAGCGGGTGGGCGTCAAGATTTAGCCGATATCGAAAAATCTGAACTCGTGATTTTGTCTGCCTATATGCCAGCGGCTTTGTCAGAGGCTGAAGTGCAGTCCGAGATCAGCGCAGCGGTAACGGCTGTTGGTGCTGCAGGCCCTCAGGATATGGGCAAAGTCATGGGCATACTCAAGCCTAAGCTCGCGGGTCGTGCTGACATGACGGCGGTATCTGCTTTGGTCAAGGCTGCACTGAGCAAATAAACCGACGTCCCGATTGATAGCAAACTAGCCCAGCGGCGTTGGTTGTCGAATGATTCCACAGAGCTTCATCCAGGATCTGCTTAACCGCGTTGACATCGTCGACGTGGTTGGTCGCTACGTGCAGCTTAAAAAGGGTGGCGCAAATTTCGGCGGACTCTGCCCCTTTCATAACGAAAAATCCCCCAGTTTTACAGTCAGCCCCACCAAGCAGTTTTATCACTGCTTTGGTTGTGGCGCCCACGGTACGGCCATAGGTTTTTTGATGGAGTATTCGGGGCTGGGATTTGTCGAAGCAGTAAAAGATCTTGCCCAAGGTGTGGGCATGGCCGTGCCAGAGCAAGAAGATAAATTACCGCCAGCGCAACGCGCGCAACTGCAGGCAAAAAGTCTCGCCCTGTCGGATGCCATGACCTTGGCATGTAATTTTTACCGACAACAATTACGCGGAGCGCGTGAGGCCATTGATTACCTCAAAGGACGCGGGCTCAGTGGAGAAGTCGCCGCTAAATTTTGGATTGGCTATTCACCCGAAGGCTGGGATAGTTTGCGACAAGTATTTACGGATTACGACGACCAGGTATTAGTTGAATCGGGCCTGGTGATTGACCGTACGGAAGAAGAGGGCGGTCAGCGCAAACGCTACGATAGGTTTCGCGATCGGATCATGTTTCCCATCCGTAATGCCAAAGGTCAGGTGATCGGTTTTGGTGGACGCGTTATGGGTGCAGGTGAGCCTAAATATTTGAATTCTCCTGAGACTCCGCTCTTTCAAAAGGGTAACGAGTTATACGGATTATTTGAGGCACGTCAGGCCATACGCGACAAGGGCTATGTTCTTGTGACTGAGGGTTACATGGACGTGGTCGCGCTAGCGCAATTTGGATTTGAGCAAGCAGTAGCTACATTGGGTACCGCCTGCACGGCTGTGCATGTACAAAAATTATTGAGGCAAACGGATCAAGTTATTTTCAGTTTCGATGGTGACACTGCCGGACGACGTGCAGCACGTCGCGCATTGGAAGCCAGTCTGCCGCATGCTTCGGATAGCCGCACCTTGAAATTTTTATTTCTGCCCAAAGAACATGATCCCGATAGTTATATACGCGAGCATGGCAACCAGGGTTTCGAAAAATTAGTTTTAGAGTCCGTGCCCTTGTCGCAATTTTTGGTTAGCGAGGTCATCGAAGGAAAAGATCTCACCACGGCCGAGGGTAGGGCGCGTGCACAATTTGATGCCAAGCCCTTGTTGCAGGCCATGCCGGCATCGGCATTACGTTTGCAATTAATTCGTCAGCTAGCCCAGATTACTGAAAGCAGCGTGCAAGAGATCGAATCCTTATTTGAGCTCGAGACACGCGTAAGCTCTAAGCGTGCACCTATGCCTGCAGTTCGTCGTAAGCCACCGATAGAATTAGAACGACAAGTATTGAGATTGCTACTAACCCACCCCATTTTGGCAAGCACGTTGGCCGACAGTGATCTGGAGATGATTAGCCGCACGGCTCCCGATTCGGGAGCGATGCTGCAGATGGTGGTGAGTGCGGCGCGATCGATTTCTGCGCAGGCAAATTTTGCTGCGTTGTCCGAAGCGTTGCGCGAACAGGGTGCTGATCTGGACGGAATGATGGCTGAAATTGCTGTTGAGCCTGCATCAGATCCGGATTTTGCTAAACGCGAATTAGCCGGTGCTGTGCGCCAGACGGCGATCAGATTATTAAAGTCGGAACAGGATCATCTAGCAGCCGGCGGCATGGCGAGTGAAGAACATCGCGCCCGCTACCGTGAAATTACACTAAACCTTGAAAAACTCCGCGCCGCTGCCGACAAAGATAGTTCGGCGGATTGATTTTTTTCGCTAAGACGCAATAACATGCAAATTAAGAAACATACTGTCGAAAATTAACAGTTCTATATCGTAAAAAAGGTGTTTACTGTGGTTACGTCAACTCTTGCCATAAAGGGAATACACTTGCTTGTGATATACTCGAAAGCTTTTTGAAAAACCGCTTAGGACGTCTCCGAAAGTGCCGCTGGGTTGTTGATTTATCTTCCAACGACATTTTCTGAGGCGACTCTTTAAGCTCGAAATGTTTTATTTATCCTGCTGGACAAACGGCCCCGACCCCCGCAGATTAGCCCGGCAAAATGACCGGCCTGCAACAAAGCTGATAAGTCAGCTCGGCCCGTGCTCCAGTTCCTTTTGCAGCATCGGCAATTCCATTTGGTGGATGAACCCATGGCGACAAACAAAAAAACTGTTAAAACTAGTGCGGCCAAATCCAAGGCCGTCAAACCATCATCTTCGCGAGCATCGGCAAAAAATGTCAAGACAACCGCGAAACCCGCTGTGAAAAAAGTAGCCAAAGCTCCGGTGAAAACTCCGGCAAAAAAAGTGGTCACCAAGACCACGGCCAAGTCGGTCGTTAAACCGAAACCGGCCCCTGCAAAAAAAATAGCGAACAAACCGACCAGCAAAGTTGTCTCAAAAGCCGGCAAGTCCATTGTCAAGCCGGCGCAAAAGAAGCCTGTCAAGGCCACTGTCGCCGTGAGTAAAACCGCGGTGAAGGCGGTCAGCAAGGCTATTGCCAAGCCGGCCGTCACGCCGAAAGCACCTGCAAAGAAAGTGTCCGTGACATCCAGTAAACCAGAATTAAAAGTTGTGGCAAAAAAACCTGCTGAGGTAGTCAAGCCAGCGGTTAGCGTCAAGACAGAGACTAAGTCCGACCAGAAAATCATGTCGGTCAAACAAACGACGGACGCTGCCACACTAGCTGAAATTGATACCTCGGGCTACATCCTGCCTGGTATTAAAGTGCCTGGCCGTCGTGGTCGTAAACCGCGTGATTTTCAGCCTGAGAATGAAGAAGTCGCAGCGCTCAATGCAGTAGAGCGTGCCGAACTCAAAGCAGCTGACAAAGCCCGCGCCAAGGATCGCAAGGCGAAAGAAAAGCAATTCCTCAAAGACGCATTCGCAGCCGATTCAGAAGCCACTGAAGAAGAACTCGAGCGTCGTCGTCAAAAGCTCAAGACACTGATCAAGCTGGGTAAAGATCGTGGCTTCTTGACGCACTCAGAAATCAACGATCACCTGCCAGAAAACATTGTTGATCCAGAAGCCATTGAAGGCATCATTGGAACGTTCAATGACATGGGCATTGCTGTGTACGAGCAAGCGCCTGATGCCGAGGCTTTACTGCTGTCAGACAATGTCGCGACGGTTGCTAATGATGATGATGCCGATGCGGCGGCTGAAGCTGCGCTGCAGACCGTGGACTCTGATTTCGGTCGTACCACTGACCCGGTTCGTATGTACATGCGCGAAATGGGTTCGGTAGAGCTCTTGACTCGCGAAGGTGAAATTGAAATCGCCAAGCGTATTGAGGGTGGTCTGAAAGACATGATTCAGGCGATCTCTGCTTGCCCGATGACGATCTCTGAAATTCTGGCCATGTCAGATCGTATTTCAAAAGACGAAGCCAAGATCGATGAAGTGGTCGATGGTTTGGTTGATCCTAATGCCGTAGACGAGCCTATTCCTACACCTGTCATCAAATCAGCAGCAAGTGATGAAGATGAAGAAGATGAGGACGGCGAAGAGGGTGAAGAAGACGAAGAAGAAGATGGCAACGCCAACGGTGGTGCAGCTGGATTCTCAACTGAACAGTTAGAGCAGCTCAAGCGCGATTCGTTAGCCAAATTTGCGATCATCTCTGCCAATTTCGACAAGATGCGCAAAGCGTATGAAAAAGAGGGTTATAACTCTAAAACATACGTCAAATCGCAGGAAGCCATTACCGACGAGTTGATGGGCATACGTTTCACGGCAAAAGTCGTTGAAAAATTGTGCGATACCTTGCGTGGGCAAGTCGATGAAGTTCGGCAGATTGAGCGTCAAATTCTTGATGT
>JAULVH010000178.1:0-3292 GCA_032111105.1 Burkholderiaceae bacterium
ACTTTGCTAGTCTGATTATGGTATTCCACTTTAACTGCGCAGCCACGCTGTTCGTCACTCGCGCTAATGCAGTAAGGTTTCAAAAGTGTTTTTAGTTTCGTTGCATCAGACTGTCCGTTGCATGATATTTTAAGAAAACTGGCTTTGCTGTTTCTTAACGTGGATAAGTTGAATAACTTTCTTGCATTGACGCGAATTCCGCCGGAAAACTCATCATTACTGACGCGTCCTTCTACAATGACCAGTTGATCATCTTTTAACAGACTCTGTGACTGATTCAGCAATTCACTCCCTACCACCACCTCAATTCTGGTTGTACCGTCATCCAGCCCCACAATCGCCATTTTTCCACGCGCTGTCATGCGCATACGGACCCCGGAAACAATCCCGGCAATAAGCTGTGGCTGTTCACGTGGGGAGAGGCTTGCCAGCGTAGTGGAAATAAAATTGCTTAAATCCTTTTGATACGACCAATAAGGATGGCCGCTTAAATAAAACCCAAGCGCAATTTTTTCCTCTTGTAGTTTTTGCTGCTCAGTCCACATCGGCACATCTGGCAGCACATTTACAGCGTTATCCGACGCTTCACCGAATAAGCTGTTCTGATTACTGTTAGCGTTGGTTTGCTCGGCCGCACTAATAGCCAGCCCAACTGCGGATAACAAGGCATTACGGTTTGGCGCCAGCTTATCAAAGGCACCCGCGCGTATCAGTGATTCAATCACGCGACGATTTACTTTGCGCAAATCTAAACGGTTGCAGAAGTCAAACAAGCTGGTAAATGGCCCGTCATTATTGCGCGCTTGCAATATCACTTCAATCGCTGCCCAGCCGGTACCTTTCACCGCACCTAAGCCATACAGCACCTGTATTTTGCTAATAGGCTTAAATTTGAATTCACTTTGGTTCACATCTGGCGGCAATACTTCTACATTGTTTGCAGCACAATCATCGTAAAAAATATGCACACTGTCGGTGTTATTCATGTCGGCAGACATGGTGGCAGCCAAAAATGCTGCCGGATAATGCATTTTTAAGTAAGCGGTATGGTAAGCCACCAAAGCGTAGGCTGCGGCGTGCGATTTATTAAAGCCGTAACCAGCAAACTTTTCCAGCAAGTCAAATAGCTCACTGGCTTGCCGCTCGGTCATATTGTTCTTGGTAGCACCCTCAGTAAAAATCTTACGCTGGGCATCCATTTCTTCTTTTTTCTTTTTACCCATAGCACGACGTAGTAAGTCAGCGCCGCCAAGGCTATAGCCCGCAACCACCTGCGCAATCTGCATCACCTGCTCTTGATAGACAGTAATACCATAGGTTTCTTTGAGGATAGGCTCGGTGAGCGGATGCGGATATTCCACCCGCTGCTTACCATGTTTACGACGGCAAAAGTCTGGAATCAAGTCCATCGGGCCTGGGCGATACAGTGCCACCAGCGCGATAATGTCTTCAAAGCAGTCCGGCATGGCCTGCTTAAGCATGTCTTTCATGCCACGCGACTCTAGCTGAAACACCGCTGTGGTATTGGCTGTTTTAAGTAAATTAAATGTCGCCTTGTCGTTCAGCGGTAAAGCTTCAAAAGTAAGTGGCGGCAAGTCGATTTCAGCGCGCTGCTTGTTGGCATTCACCAACGCCATATCTAGAATAGTCAGCGTACGCAAACCCAAAAAGTCGAACTTCACCAAGCCTACGGCTTCGACATCGTCTTTATCATACTGACTGACTAAACTAGCACCATCAGCCTGACAATAAATCGGTGAAAAATCAGAAATTTTACCCGGCGAAATCAATACGCCGCCAGCATGCATCCCCACGTTTCGGGTTAAACCTTCCAGCCGCAGTGCCAGCTCCAGCAATTCACGCACTTCCTCTTCATTTTCGCGGCGCTCAGCTAGCTGCGGCTCTTTTTCCAGCGCATCGGATAATGTAATACCAAGCTCTAGCGGAATCAGCTTAGCAATGCCATCCACAAAGTTAAATGGCAAATCGAGCACCCGACCCACATCGCGAATCACGGCCTTTGCCGCCATGGTACCGAAGGTGGCAATTTGCGACACTGCGTCTATGCCATATTTCTGCTTCACGTAATCAATGACGCGGTCGCGCCCTTCCTGACAGAAGTCAATGTCAAAGTCAGGCATGGAGACACGGTCTGGATTTAAGAAACGCTCGAACAACAGATTGTATTCCAACGGGTCAAGGTCAGTAATGCCTAAGCTATACGCCACAACAGAACCTGCACCAGAACCACGACCTGGCCCCACCGGTACGCCATTATTTTTTGCCCAGTTGATAAAGTCAGCCACGATTAAAAAGTAACCGGCAAACCCCATTTGATTGATGACGTTGGTTTCAAAGTCCAGACGCGCGTCATATTCTGGCTGTTTGGCAACACGCGTAGCTTCATCCGGATACAGCACTTCCAAACGCTTAACCAAGCCGCGCTTGGCTTCGCTGATTAAATAATCGTTCAGGCTCTCGCCGTTAGGTGTAGGAAAATTAGGCAAGTAATTCTTACCCAGCGTCAAACTCAAATTACAACGTTTGGCAATTTCCACACTATTTGCCAACGCTTCCGGCATGTCCGCAAATAAGCTGGCTATTTCAGCCTGTGTTTTGAAATATTGCTCGGTCGTAAAGTTTTTCGGGCGGCGTGTATCTGCCAGCACGTAGCCTTCAGCAATACAGGTGCGCGCTTCATGTGCACGATAATCGTCAGGCGTGGTGTATTGTATCGGGTGTGTAGCCACCACTGGCAAACTGAGTTGTGCCGCAACGCTACGCACACCTTGAATATACTGCTCTTCCAGATTTTTGTGCACATCCACAGCCACACGCTGCACTTCAAGATAATAACGGTCAGGGAATAAATGGCTCCATTCACGTGCCAGTTTGAGTGCAGTTTCAATGCTGCCCTGCACACAGGCTTGACCGACATCTCCCGCCATAGCGCCAGATAACAGTAATAAACCTTCTGTACCGTTTTCTGCAAACCATTCACGCTTGAATTCGGCTCTGCCACGGTATTGATTGGATAAATAAGCGCGACTTAATAATTGGCACAAGAGCAAGTAACCGGCGTGGTTCTGACACAACAGCAAAGCGCGCGCTGGCTGCTCGCGATTGGTAGGATTTTCCAGCCAGATATCGCAGCCGATAATTGGCTTCAAGCCTTTACCGCGCGCCGCTTTGTAAAATTTGATAGCGCCAAATAGATTATTCAAATCAGTCAGTGCGATAGCCGGCATCTGGTCTTGGGCTGCATGTTTGACATAGTCATCAATGCGCACGA
>JAULVH010000179.1:0-1383 GCA_032111105.1 Burkholderiaceae bacterium
CCTGGGTTGGTATATAGCGCGCTGAAGCTAAATCAACATATGATGACTTGCGCCCCAACCCCATTGCTTATGTTTCTGGATAAGAACTTTGATGACATAATTAGCCAAACTCGGCCCCAGATTAAATCCTTAATTATGATGAGAAGGCGTGTGCAGGGGTACATGGATGAGCTCGGTATTAAAGCGGAGCCTGGCACATCTACTTTTTATTTTTTTATAGACATTTCTGAGTCAACGTTACGGTCGGTCGAATTTTGCGATCGCCTTCTACTGGAACATTTTGTCTCTACGGTTCCGGGTATCGGTTATGGAAACAGCTGTGATAGACATATTCGTATTTCGTTCGGGACTGAATCGGATGATCGAGTCTATAACGGATTGCAGAGAATTCGCAGCCTCATTGAGGCTACGCGATGAAAGCGATTCTAACGCTTGGTGCCGGTCGGCTAAATCTTCCTGCGGCGCGTGCGATGAGTTCGATTGCTCGAGTCATCGCAGTAGATCGAAAGCCACATGAGAGCATTGATGAGCCTAATTTTAAAACAGTCGCCTTAGATTTCGCGGATCATAGCGCTCTTTTGGATTTCGCGAAGCGGGAGTCGATTGACGGAGTTTACCCATTTAGTGACCACGCTATACGCCCTGCCGCTTTGCTGGCCTCAGCTCTAGGGTTGGCGGGGCTACAAGGTGAAGTGGCCGAGAACTTCCTAGATAAGGCGCGGATGCGCAATATATGGGGTGACGGCGGCCTTTCTCAGCCGGAATATGCGGTTGTTCAGGAGTTGTCACCTGCTTTACTGTCAGCCAATAAAATTGGTTATCCAGTAATTGTCAAACCAGCTTCAAGTGGTGGAGGTGGGCGAGGTGTATTTCGCGTTGACTCGGATTCGGAGTTGGAGAAGTATTACCCACAGACAGTGCAGCATAATCGGTACTCAGATCAGATTCTGATAGAGAAGTTTATTGCGGGAATTGAGTCTTCTCTAGAATTAGTGTTCATAGAGGGGCATGCGACTCTCCTGGCAATTTCGACAAAATCGAAGCCTGAGTCTCAAAGTCAGGGGGCGAGTTGTCGAGTGAGCTAATTAATCAAATTTTTGAATTGTGTACGGATGCGGCCAGAGCTCTGGGTATTGTTTCGGGTGTTACCCATTTCGAGGTTATTAGTACGCCGGAGGGGATTCCTCATCTGATAGAGGTCGGTGGGCGTGTGGGCGGCGGGCATACGTTCCATCCCATCACGTCGCATGTGTCTGGAGTCAATTATCCTGAGTTGGTTTCTCATCTTTATTTGCGGCAGTTTGCACAGGCTCGCGCCATGCTTTCGCACGGGGTTTTGGCTCGAGGCGCGGTATATTCATTTCCGGTGACAAGTCTCTCGGG
>JAULVH010000179.1:1412-2942 GCA_032111105.1 Burkholderiaceae bacterium
CCGAAGTTGGCGCCAGATCTAAAGCTGAACTCTGGAAACAGTCAGGAGAATTGATTGCCGGTATGAGTAATAGCATGGATCGCTTAGGGTGTTTGGTTAGCTTTTCTGATATTAGGGAGGAAGCCCTTTGCGAAAATCGCAGGATAATGGAAAGTTTTTTTATGAATATAAAATCTAATACGTAAACTCGCGGAGTTAAGGGTGCCCTTTTAGTAATCATGTTGATCCGCATGAAACACCTATTTAGGGGGCGGAGCTTTGGATTTATTCGTTCTGATCGATTGGTGAGTGGTGATTATAGTGTCTTCCGATAAGAATAGTGCTTTTTTGGGCAGGGTTTTTATCGGGCCTGTAGAGATTGCTGGGATCGCTGAAGGATTGGCTCACGGCCTGTGCGAATTGGGAGTTGATGCAACGGTTGTGCTATCTACCCAGCACCGTTTTAGATATGGAAGCGAGAAGACCTCTTGGTTGATAAATTTTTGGCAGAGATTAGGCGCTGCGCGTAATTTGGTTTCTCGTAATAAGTTGATGTTTAAAATATTTATAGTTTTTTTTCATGGTTTTTGGGGCTGGCTTGTTTTTCTGTGCTCAATAAGAAAATACGATGTTTTTATTTTCTTGTATGGTCAGACCATAACCAACTCAGGGTTTGAACTTTGGCTGCTACGGAAAGCCGGGCGAAAAATTATTTTTGCGGGCGTAGGTAGCGATACACGCCCGCCTTATATTGATGGTGGGCGTTTTTCCGGTAAGGTCGAAGATGAATTGCCGGATCCTGCTTGTCTGGTCGAGCAAACTAGGCGTTGTAAAGAAAGGCTTATACTTCAGGAACGCTATGCTAGCTACTGGATTAATTCTCCTGCGGCGGCCCATTTTCATGAACGCCCTTTTATTGGTTGGCCGACTATGGGTGTGCCGCGAAATCTTACAGTTTCTAATTTTGAAAATCGCAGGGAGGGTGGTCCTGTCCGTATCCTCCATAGCCCCTCAAGCCCCCTTGCAAAAGGAACCCCCGATATCCTAGATGCTATAGAGAGATTGAGGGCGCAAGGATATGAGATTGATTTGATTCTTATTCAGAACATGCCAAATTATCGAGTTTTGCAGGAGTTGCAACTCTGCGATTTTGTTATTGATCAGTTGTATTCGGATGCGCCTATGGCCGGGTTTGCTACTGAAGCAGCATATTACGGTAAGCCAGCTGTGGTTGGAGGTTATTTTGCGTCGGTGGTTGGACGGCTTTTGGCTAAGGACAATATACCCCCAAGCCTTTTTGTGCTTCCGGATGATATAGAGTCAGCAATAAAGCGATTGATTACGGATCGAGATTTTAGACTTGAGCTTGGCCAAAATGCGCGAGAGTTTGTTGTTAACCGGTGGGCATTGAGCGCAATAGCCATGCGGTTTATAAGGTTATTACATGACGATGTGCCTGAAGACTGGTGGTGTGATCCGCTAATATTTTGTTATTTGGAAGGTAGTGGATTGCAGCGAGAGCGTACAAGGCGATTGGTGGCTAGCGTTATT
>JAULVH010000180.1:0-1219 GCA_032111105.1 Burkholderiaceae bacterium
TGTGAATGTCGCAAATTCAGTGGTGACTGTTTTGCCCATCATGACTGCGCCTTGCGCGCGACACAAAGCAACAACAGAGGCATCGGCTGCAGGTTGCAGCGACCTATAAATTCTCGAGCCATATGTGGTTGGCATATCGGCCGTATCAAACAAATCTTTTACACCCACGGGCAGGCCATGCAGCAAACCAGTTACTGGTCCGCGATCAAGCTGCTGTGCTCTTTTTAGCGCAGGCTCAGCGGCCAGGTGTACCCAAGCTTGCACGTCTGCTTCGCGTTCGCTGATACGATCTAAACAGGCGCGCACCACTTCCTCTGCTTTGATTTCGCGAGAGCCTAATTTTTTGGCCAGAGTGCTTGCGTCGAGTTGATTCAGTGGCTCGGACATGGGTAATCTCTCTTTACATGGTCGCTTAAGGTCGCTTCCAGTATAGAGAGATTAATGATGACTATGAAGACTTGCCGGTTTGAGAATTAAATACGTAATGACGGCGCTGCATAAAATCCGCATCAGCGCCGACGTTATCGCCAGCGCCAACGTGATGACATTCGACTTTATTTTTTTACATCCAAAGACGGCGTATCGGCTCTTCCTAACAATCTACACACCACTCTTTTTATGCTTGCCCATAAAAGTAGGGCTACATTCAGCGCAGGTTTTTGTGAATCCGTATCGCTTGCAGGCGCAGTAGCACTCGACGACTGCGCCACCTTTAGTCTGAACTGCTCTGCAAACTGAGACAAAATCACCTCTGAAATTGGTCCTATCATGCGTGCCCCCAACTGCGCTAGCTGGCCGTTGACAGTCACCTCTGCCTGCCCTTGCAATGAGGTTGATTGTTTTGATTTACTCAAAAGTGAGACCGTTAGTTTCATAGTCGCTGATGAGCCTTTTTTATCAACGCCTTTAGCCATCAGTACGAGCGAACGTGCATAGGCATCAATCATCATCAGTTCCAGCTCACCGGCAAACTGCAGTCGCATGGGCCCGACATTCACCATCACGCTACCTGTGAAATGCGATGTATCGATTATTCGCGTAATCGACGCCCCTGGCATACAGGTAGCTAGACGAGGAATATCGGACAACAACTCCCAGCAATCTGCTATGGGCGCATTAATCTCAAACGATGTTTCCAGTGAGACCTTCATAGCGCCCCCTTAGTGCGCCATGCCATGCTCTTTGAGCGTCTTCCACACTCGATATGCCGTGTGTGGCA
>JAULVH010000180.1:1229-7062 GCA_032111105.1 Burkholderiaceae bacterium
GTATCCAAGTAAATCGTCAAAGAACAAAGTCACTTGATACGTGTCTTGCTTCCTTGTTTTATCGGATGCCGTGATTGTTGGCACGGATCCGACATGAGGTGATTCGGCCACACCCTTAGCGCCCAGCGGATGATGCGGCGATGGAGTGACCGTGAAATCGGTTTCCCAGTGCGGTGTCTCGACTGCTGTAGGAACAAAATAATCCATCAAGCTGTTACCTTGAATATTGCCTTGTTCATCAAACGACAGCAGCTGACCCATGGCCACGGCAAATCCTTCAGTTAAGCCGCCATGAATCTGACCTTCTATCACCATAGGATTAATACGCGTGCCGCAATCGTCTAAGGCATAAAAGCGCCGTATCTTGGTTTCGCCTGTTCCTTTATCTATGTCCACTACGCACACATACACACCAAACGGAAACGTAAAGTTAGGTGGATCGTAGTAATGCACCGCTTCCAAACCTGGCTCCATACCAGCGGGTGGTTTGTTGTACGCAGCCCAGGCAATTTCTGTCATGGTTTTAAAACGCGCTGCATCGCCGCGCACTTTGAATCGATCGATCTCCCATTCAAGATCGTGTTCACCCACCTCAAGCATGTGGGCCGCAAATTTTTTAGCTTTGGCGTGAATTTTTCGTGCGGCCATGGCTATCGCTGCACCGGCAACTGGTGTAGAACGCGAGCCATACGTACCTAATCCATAGGGCGCGGTACTGGTATCGCCTTCTTCGACTTGAATCACATCCGAAGAAATGCCCAGCTCAGTTGCGATAATTTGTGCATACGTTGTTTCATGAGCCTGACCTTGTGAAATTGTGCCCATACGCGCAATGGCACTGCCTGTGGGATGAACACGAATTTCGCAGGAATCAAACATGCCAACACCCAAGATGTCGCACATTTTGCTTGGGCCTGCGCCGAGTACTTCAGTAAAAGTCGCCAAACCTATACCCATTAAGGTGGGTGAATCAGGATCAGCACGCTTAGCCGCTTGCTCCGCGCGTAACGTAGAGTAATCGACTGCGGTTAATACCTTATCCAAAGCGGTGTGATAATCGCCAGAGTCGTAGTCAAATCCAAAGGCTGAGGTATAAGGAAACTGATCTTTGCGTATGAAATTGAGGCGCCGAATTTCAGCTTTATCCATCTTGAGTTTTTGCGCCAGAACGTCAATCATGCGTTCTATCAAATACACCGCCTCAGTTACGCGAAACGAGCAACGATACGCAACACCACCGGGTGCTTTGTTGGTGTAAACGCCCTCAACCATGCAATGTGCTACGGGTATGTCATACGAGCCCGAGCAGATATGAAATAAACCTGCTGGGTATTTTGAAGGGTCAGCGCAGGCATCAAACGCGCCATGATCTGCAATCACATGCGCACGTAAACCTGTAATTTTTCCATCGCGCGTCGCGGCTAGTTCACCCGTCATGTGGTAATCGCGTGCGAAGGCGGTGGACGATAAATTTTCTATACGGTCCTCTACCCATTTCACTGGACGACCCAAGACGATGGAAGCCACAATCGCGCACACATACCCCGGATAGACACCGACCTTATTACCAAATCCGCCACCGATATCGGGCGAGACTATGCGCACTTTTGATTCGGGTATACCTGACAACATAGACACCACCGTTCGCACAATATGCGGTGCCTGGCTGGTTAAATACGTCGTTAATTCACCGCGCACAGGATCAAATGAAGCTACCGCACCGCAGGTCTCTAGTGGACAAGGGTGTACTCGCGGATACAAAAGATTTTCTTTAACCGTGACCTCGGCGCTATCAAATGCTGCATCGGTAGCCGGCTTATCACCTGCTTCCCAACTAAAAATATGATTGTGGTGATGGCGCTTGCCATGCGCACCTTCGTCCTTGCCGGCTAAATCTTCACGCAGTACCGGTGCATCTTTTTCCAGCGCCTTGCGCGGATCGACCACCACGGGTAATTCTTCATACTCGACTTCAACAGCAGCTACACCGTCAGCCGCAATGTAGCGATCTTCTGCTACCACCACGGCTACCTCTTGCATTTGAAAGTGAACTTTTTCATCTGCCAGTACAGCAGCCACGTCACCGGCCAAGGTGGGCATCCAGTGCAGTTTTAACGGCTTAAGATCGTCTGCTGTAAGTACTGCCAGCACACCTGGAATAGCGAGTGCGGCTTCTTTATGAATTTTTTTAATACGTGCGTGGGCGTAAGGTGAGCGAACGATATCGATATGAACCATGCCAGGTAGCTTGATGTCGTCCACATAGCGGCCTTTACCTTGAATAAAACGTGCGTCTTCTTTGCGTGGCCGCGATTCGCCTATGCCCATCAGGGCCGCTTTGCGATCAGGTGCGTTCATGAAATCTCTCCGTAATGAATGTCGATGGCTTTAATGACCTATGCAACGGCTTACACCGGCACACTGTCGCTGGCTTCTTGGCGTAACATTTCAGCGGCTCGCTGAACTGCCTTGACGATGTTTTGATAGCCAGTGCAGCGGCAAAGATTGCCGGACATTCCCGCTCGAATTTCATCCTCGGTCGGATTCGGGTTTTCTTGTAAAAAGCGATATGCCCGAGTGAGCATGCCAGGCGTGCAAAAACCGCATTGCAAGCCATGCTCTTGCGAAAAACTCACCTGCACTGCATGCAACGCACTTCCTTTTGCCAGCCCTTCTACCGTCGTAATAGTTTTACCATCGCACTGCACCGCTAAGCAGGTGCAGGATTTAACTGATTTGCCATCAACATCGACTGTGCAAACGCCGCAATGAGTGGTGTCGCACCCTATATGCGTGCCGGTTAATTGTTGTTGTTCGCGTAAAAAATGAACGAGCAAGAGGCGCGAATCGACCTCCGCTGCTATGTGTTTGCCATTAATGGTCATTGCTACTGCGTGCTTACCCATACATCCCCCCTTTAGTTTTTATTTGCGTTGTATGTTGCGAATCGTTAGAAATTTTTCAGACTTTTTCTGCTTATGAACTGCGAGCGGCAGCAAGACTGATTGCTCGGCGCGTCATTTCACCGGCCATGGCTGTTTTGTATTCAGCATCGCCGCGTAAATCCTGCTCTGGCTGACAAATATCTCGCACCAGACGTACCGCCTGATTGATCACATCGACAGTCAGTGGTTTTCCGTTCATTAGCTGCTCGGCTGCTGTGGCACGCAAGGGTGTGGGTGCCACATTAGTCAGTGCTATGCGCACCTGCGTGACTATGTCGCCAGTTTTGTGAATAACAACCGCAGCCGCCGCGGTTGCCCAATCACCTGTTTTGCGTTTGAGTTTTTTGTATGCGCAACCTGTACCTTGCGCAAGCACAGGAATTTCCAAACTAACGAGTAGCTCGTCTGCCTGCATCGCTGTCATATACGGACCATGAAAAAAATCGACGGCTTGCACTCGACGTGTACCTTGACTGCCCTGCAGCACCAACGTTGCATCGAGTGCCATTGCGATAGCTGGCTGATCATTGGCGGGATCAGCGTGCGCGATGTCGCCCCCTATCGTGCCGCGGTTTCTCACCTGAGGATCGGCAATTTGTCGCGCTGCCTCTGTTAGCAGCGGTAGTTTTTCGCGGATAAGTGCTGAAGTGATCAATTCGTTTTCAGTCGTCATCGCACCGATACGAATCACCTCACCCTGGAGTTGTATACCGCGTAGTTCAGCTATGTTTGCCAGATCAATCAGATGAGCAGGCTCGGCCAGACGCAGCTTCATCATCGGCAGCAGGCTGTGTCCACCGGCAAGAATTTTTGCTTCATCGCCCAACTGTATGAGTAAGCCTATGGCCTCACTGAGCGACCGTGGTGCGTGATAGTCGAAATCCGAAGTAATCACAACGTCTCCTTTTGTCGTTAGTTCCTGTGCAAAAAGCCATCGGAACTGATCCAAATCAAGTACTGATCTGGAAATTATTTATTTGATAACCGCACGGCTATCCTATCTTCGAACAAACGTTGCAACAATTACTACTATGTTGATCAAACGCAAAAGCTGGCGAGGTACGGCAATCATTGAACCGTCGGGACTCGTGGGAGGAGGCAATGGTGGATGAACGTCTGATACTGGGAAATTGGACTATGCTCATGGCAGCCGGGATGGCACTGGGCTGCCTGTCTCTGGCGAAGTTGCGGCCACAACGCTCGGGGTTATCACCACCGACGGTGATGCTATCGCTGGGCGTGGGTGGAATGCTGCTGGGATTTGCATGGGATTGCATACAGACTCCCATCGCTATGTTGGAATCTCTTTGCGTGGCATCCGGCGGACGATCGCTACACGAGTCGTTGCGCTATCACCTGATGCTGCTACCTGGGATGCACGTCATGATGATTGCAGGTGGATTAGCTGCCATTCCCACCTTGCGTTGGATACGACCGGAGTGCCGAAAGCTGTGTGCACTGTTCGCACAAAACCTCTTGTGTTCGAGCTGGATGCTCATAGGCATGACCGTGGGCGGTACCGTGTTTGTGCAAGCAATCCGCTCTGTTGATGGATTAAATCTGGGACGTATGGTCGGCGGAATGATGACAGGTATGGTCTGGGGTATGGTGATCAGCATTGCTCTGTACCGCCTGTATTTCGAGCTGCGTGATTATCTGCATATGCGAAAACGCATAATCACCAACACCCCTAGCGTTTGAGACAAAAGCTATAGGCTGAAACTACTTATAACAAATTATTAAGCCAAAATATTGGCCTTGTCAGGGCTTTGTCAGTTTAAAGTTACTCGCGCGCAATGCTAATAACTTATCATTTATGCTGTACGTAAAATATTGATTTTTTCAAACATTCACTCACATTAAGTTTATTAATATGCATCATGCCTTAGAAAACCTTCCCGGATGGCGAGGAAGCATAGAGCGCTTTATGGCGCGAAGTTTTATCCAAAATTCTCTGATTATTTTGATCGTTGTGAATGCCATTATTCTTGGCTTAGAGACTGATCAAGAAATCATCGATTCAATCGGATCTGAATTATTAATTCTAGATCACTTCATCCTCTGGATTTTTATAGCTGAGCTGACATTGTTGATCGCAGCTCGCCGGCTACAATTCTTCAAAGATCCCTGGTGCATATTCGATTTTTTAGTGGTGATCATCGCTTTTGTTCCGGCGACCGGTAGTTTGTCGGTGCTGAGAGCTTTGCGGGTACTGCGCGTCTTACGCCTTATTAACAAGGTCGAGAGCATGCGAACGGTAGTAGGCGCTTTACTGAGTTCACTGCCGGGATTAGGGTCGGTATTTAGTCTGATACTGATTATTTTTTATGTATCCGCAGTCATCTCCACGAATATGTTTGGCGCTGATTTCCCAGATCGCTTTGGATCAATGTCAACTAGCTTGTACACACTGTTTCAAGTGATGACCCTGGAAGGATGGTCCGAAGAAATCGCCCGACCGGTAATGGTTATATTCCCCTCAGCATGGATATTCTTTGTCTTATTCATACTAACGGCCACATTTATAGTGGTTAATCTCTTTGTGGCAGTGATTGTTGATTCCATTAATTCCATCAGGTCTGCTGCAAATGCTGGTGCAGGAATAGCATTGGAAGAAGAAATTCGCAACTTGCGATCTGAGGTTTCAGACCTCAAATCCATGATTAACGATATTCATAAAAACACAAGCGGTTAGCACTATTAGTACATCTTTAACCAAAGAAGCACTGATTTAGTAACGACGAGACTTTTCGAGAGCCAACAAGCTAAGTTAACCCTTAGCTTTGCTTGGTACTGCACTGCTGTAGTGGCGCGTCGCCGTTTGAACTTCCTTAGGCTAGCTAAGATTACTAAAATCTAATTTTCACCAGGCAAGGCTAGTTTCCAAC
>JAULVH010000180.1:7072-8076 GCA_032111105.1 Burkholderiaceae bacterium
ATCATCAAGGGCGCTCTCCCAAGAGTGTGGGTCTACTTCAGTCCCATCTGGATGTGGCGCTGAGGACTGGGCAATTAATTCACCTGCAAAAATAACAGGATTGCCGCGCTGTCCATGTACTTCGGGATAAACAATGGATGTGTCGGGTGGACGTTTTTTAAATGCAGAAATTAACTCTGTCAGATCATCGCCACCGAGTAGTGGCTGATCAGCCAACGCAATCAGTACCAGATCCAATTTGTCGCCCAGCGCTTCCAGACCTAATCTGACTGACGATTGCTGGCCGTCCTCCGGCGTAGGATTACGCACTACGGTTACTGGAAACGCCTCTACAGCGGGTTCAACATCCTCGTGATAGTGCCCTGTGACGACCACAACTTCATCAACTCCGGCGCTGCTAAGCGCAATCAGATGGCGTTTAATCAGCGGCACGCCCTGTAAGCTCAGCAGGCATTTGGGCACCCGGCCTAACCGCGAGCCTTCACCAGCTGCAAGCAGAACGGCTCCCACACGTAATCGCGCGTACAGCCCGCCGCCTTGCTTCAACAAACACCCCATTCATCGCTCCCGATTAATTTAGTTTGGCTAGATTTTCAAGACTCTGCACACTATCTAAAGCCATAAAGTCTGTAATTAAATAAGCACTTTTTAGCATAGCCTCTGAAGATGGCTTTTCTTTGTTTGGATGCAGCCAAAAAAGTTTGGCCCCTCGTTGGCGAATCGCCCGTATCGCCCGCTCAGTCTCTTTTGCGGGATCCGTATCATAACCATCAGAAAGAACATACACCAAATCTCTGGAACCCAAGGCGCGCCCTATGTGAACCTTTAAAAAAGTATCTAAATTGCTAGCGATCTTCGTACCTCCACCGAATCCGAAGGTGACTGCATTAATTTTTTCTTGTACACGACTACTGTCGCGCCTAAGCAGAGGCGTTACTTCAGCCAACTGCGTATGAAATACAAATACCCGCGCCTGCAATAACTGACAAAACACACGCCCTATT
>JAULVH010000180.1:8130-8968 GCA_032111105.1 Burkholderiaceae bacterium
CGTAAAAAAAAAACAGCATGCGCCTCCATAGATTTACTGACATCGACCAACACATAAATTCGCGGTCTGCGCTTGTCGCGTTGTTTATGTTTTAGCCCAAGCAGCTCACCGCCCGTCGACAAACTCATGCGCAGCATCGCTGTAATATCAATACGCTGAGTCTTATGGCTACGCACCCACTTACGCAACAGTTTTTGTCGTAAGCGTTGCTCTAGCGTGCGAATTAACGATTCCAACTGTGCGCTATCGTCAGGCAGCCATTGTTTAACATCCTGATGCAAAGGATCCGCCTTACTCGCGCCACCCATGGCCTTAGATCTTAATCCGCCGCTATCGTTTACAGCGTCGCTTTGGTTGTCTTTACCGTTTAATCCTACGGTAGGTTGTGGCTGGGTAGCCGCCATGTCCATATCTGCATGCATTTGTGCCACGACATCCTGTATGGATTTATTTTTTATTCCCGAGCTACGAGTGCTGCTACGCACTTTATGTGGAAACCAAAATGCCTCAAAAAGATCGGGGTATTTCTTCCACTGGTCTGCCGTGGAACAAACCACGCCTCGCCAGCAGATTTTAAGTTGTTTGTAGTGCGTGGGAGTCAGTTTTAGAGTGATGCGCAACATGGCATTTAACTCACTTAAACCAATTAGAAATCCATGATCTCGCAAATAGCTTGCAAAGCCCCGTATCTGCAGATGGGGCAGCGTGGCCGTCTCGGTACTGCCGAGCGCCTTACTTGAGTGCTCCAGCGACGCCGACATCGATACCTACCCGATTTTCATTCTGCACTCCAGACAGCATGTCTGTTTCCATTTGCCAGCGATCTGAGCGGGTTTTT
>JAULVH010000181.1:0-898 GCA_032111105.1 Burkholderiaceae bacterium
ATCGCCCCTGACGATTGACGCCTAGCCAGGTACCGCCAGCGTGCAAATCACGTCCGGCGAATACATCTGGACTATCGTCCCACCAGGTAGCGGCTTTGCTAGGGCGATTAAAAAATTCATCGCGATTGGCGGCCATAATCAGCGGGCAGGCGGGGAGTAACTTCCAGGCGAAAACAATCAGGCACATGGTGGTATGTCCACAAAAATCTCAGCGTGACGCTCACCTTCTGTGAAATCCATCAAACCCAGGTTAGCAACGGTTTGATTAAGTAAATCTAAAAATTTGTCGGGCGCAGAAAAATAAATTTCCATCCATGTTTGCATTGAGGCTGCTTGTTCAGACCGCAGCTTGAGTGAGGTGGTTACCTGCGTCAGATCGGTCAATTGTTTTTGCATGGCTAGTACTCGCGGTTGCAACTCAGATGCATTTTTATCCGACACGCGATAGTAGACATAGACATCCATTTCAGATGGTCGATTCCAGCGAATAAGGAAGCGTGCCAAAGTCCAATCGCGGCCCTTCCAGTGTCTGAAGATGGATATCGGATCCTAAAAGTTCCGTTTTTATTTCAATCAGGCAGGCCAGACGGCCATCAGGCCCGATTTCGGCGTTAACCACCATGCCACACGGTTGACCCGGGTCAGCGGCAGCAAACACTTCCGTACCGGGCGCGACCAAAGCCGCATCGGCGCTTGCAAGCTGCATGCGACGTTTAAGTTTGCCCAGATACTGGCTGCGAGCGACGATTTCTTGTCCTGGATAACAGCCCTTACGGAAATTAACGCCGCCTATCAATTCATAATTCACCATCTGGGGAACAAACTTTTCCCGCGTGGGTTCTAAAATTTGTGGCAACCCCGCCTGAATCTGAGTCCAATGCCAGGCAGCAGGGGAGGA
>JAULVH010000181.1:908-5463 GCA_032111105.1 Burkholderiaceae bacterium
GCTCTTGCGGGCCTATCCATAGGTAACGATCTAGCCCTGCGGAGGCAGGCATATGGATAATCTGGCCATCCAGTGATGGCGATAATTCAAACGGTGATGCGGGTAGCGCAGGCAGCGGCAGCGGGCTGCTTGCTGTGGCGCCCATACCGATGACGGCCAACGTAGAGCTCTTGTCTTCTATGAGCACTTTGGCGCGCAGCACAAACATTTGCAGGCGCTTTTGTGTAGCGGCCAGCAGAGTTCGGGGCAGCAGTATCAGTATGTGCGCGCCGGCCTTCCAAATAAGCATGGTTGCCAGTAGCCGACCATTCGCCGCGCAATAGCCTGAGAGCTGAGCGTGGCGCTCATCCAGAGCTACTAAGTCGTTAGTGAGTTGATTTTGAAGGAAATCCAGCGCGTTTTCGCCAGATACTGCCAGCACACCCACGTCATGCAAGGCCGTGATAAAACCTTGCTGCAAAAGAGTGGGGGCTAAGGCGGGAATAGATTCGGAGCCGGCGGTTGCCGACGCAGGGATACCCTGCTTACTCAGAAAATCCAGCCATGGAGATGAGGATTCAGTCATGAATTGGGGATAATTTCCTATAGGACGTTATCATTACGGGACGGATTATAGAGGCGCACGCAAAATCGCGTTGAAAAGCTATTAATAAGTCTGCGCGGTCGTAAAAGCTAGCGCAGCGAGGGAGTTAACAGTGGGATTAATAAAAAAACTCGTTGCAGTCATGGTTTTACTGGCGTTGCTGACCAGCGCTTTTTTGGTTTATTGGGTACGTGACCCACTGATAGCTGCCAACGGTCAGCCCATAGAATTTAACATCGCCCCCGGCAGTGGCTTGCGCTCAGCCATGAAGCAACTGTATGCCGAGGGGGTTCCGGCGCATCCTTGGCTAATGGAGTTTTTAGCTCGTGGCATGGGCAAGGGTGGAATGATTAAGCCTGGAGGCTACCGGCTCGAGCCTGGCACCACACCCATAGGCTTACTTGATCAATTAGTGCGTGGCAATACCATCAAAGAATCCCTCACCATTATCGAGGGTTGGAATTTTCTGCAAATGCGTGCTGAGCTTTCCAAACAAAAATGGCTTAAACAAGAAAGTGCGAACCTGTCTACTGAGCAATTACTCGATAAAGTCGCCCCCGGATTTCCTCATCCTGAAGGTATTTTTTATCCGGATACCTATGTGTTTGAACGCGGTGCGAGCGACTTAACGGTTTATCAGCAAGCACACCAGCAGTTAATGAAAAAGCTCAAGCAAGCCTGGGCTAACCGCGCAGCTAACCTGCCCTACGATAATCCCTATGAGGCATTAATCATGGCGTCTATCGTTGAAAAAGAAACGGGTAAAGCGGCGGAGCGTTCTCGTATAGCCTCAGTGTTTGTTAATCGATTACGGCGCGGCATGCTGTTGCAGACAGACCCCACAGTTATCTACGGCATGGGAGCACGCTTTGATGGCAACATTCGCAAACAAGATTTGCAGACTGACACGCCCTACAATACCTACACTCGCGGTGGATTACCACCAACACCGATTGCACTACCAGGCGGTAATGCGATTAATGCAGCACTCAATCCAGCCGGGGGCAATGATTTGTATTTTGTCGCTCGCGGTGATGGTAGTAGTCAGTTTTCTGAAAATCTTGATGACCACAATAGGGCTGTCAATAAATATCAACGCTGATTTTCATTCGTATTAACTAAGGCATAGCCCGCAGGGATTCATGGTTAAAGGCAAGTTTATTACCTTCGAGGGTATCGATGGTGCGGGCAAATCGACTCATGTCGAAACAATTGCTGCGTATGTGCGATCACTAGGCAAAACGGTAATCACTACTCGTGAGCCGGGTGGTACACCCCTGGGTGAACGCTTACGTGAGTTACTACTGCATGAGCCCATGCATCTGGAAACAGAAGCCCTGCTCATGTTTGCTGCGCGACGCGAGCACATAGCCAAATTGATTGCTCCTGCGCTTGAGCGGGGTGATTGGGTGATTTCAGATCGATTTACGGATGCCACCTTTGCTTATCAGGGCGGGGGAAGGCAGCTGGCTATTAATAAACTTGATGTGTTAGAGCAGTGGGTGCATGCGGAATTTCAGCCGCAGCTGACGCTACTGTTTGATGTGCCACTCGAAGTCGCCAGAGAGCGTCTGGATAAAACCCGTTCACTGGATAAATTTGAACGCGAACAACAGGATTTTTTCGCACGAGTACGCAACGCTTATTTACAGCGTGCAGCGCAATTTCCACAGCGTATACGCATCATCGACTCAACACGTCCTATGCACGAAGTTAATCAGCAACTAGAACAACTTGTTTTGGCACTAGATGACTGATGCTCTTTATCCATGGCAGTCACCCGACTGGCAACGCTGGCAACAAATGCGCGAGCGACTGCCGCACGCCATTTTGATTCATGGCCCCAACGGCATAGGTAAAGTCCAGTTTGCAGAGCATGCAGCGCGCTCCTTGTTGTGTGAGGCACCAACGGTTGAAGGCCACGCCTGTGGAACCTGCGCTTCATGCGGATGGTTTGAGCAATATAGTCACCCAGACTACCGCCGTGTTCGACCCGAAGTATTAGAGGCTGACGACGATGATGCCCCTGCTGAGGGTGATGAGGGCAGTACAAAAAAATCAGCAGCCAGCAAAGCGCCATCGCGCGATATACGCATAGAGCAAATACGTTCATTGGCAGGCTTTATGAACATATCTACGCACCGGGCCGGCCGCCGCGTCATCGTGCTGTATCCGGCAGAGGCATTAAATGCACCATCTGCCAACGCGTTACTAAAAACTCTGGAAGAACCGCCACCCGAGACAGTATTTTTACTGGTCTCGCATCGTATTGATCGCTTATTGCCCACCATACGTTCACGTTGCCGGCAATTTGCCATGGCCATACCCGATGCTGCTGCCTCGCTTGCATGGCTGGGTTCGTCAGAGGTAGAAGACGCACAACGATGGCTTGCGGAGCAGGGCGGTGCGCCCCTGGCCGCACTGGAAGCATCGCAAGGTGAATTTGCCGACGCACAAAAAGACTGGCTATCTCTGCTTGCCAGACCATCTATGTCCAGCGCCCTGGGCGTGGCTGATCGGCTACAAAAAATCGCGCTACCGCAACTGCTGGCTTGGCATCAGCGCTGGCTCTACGACCTTCTGTCATTCAAACTCGCAGCGCGTGTACGCTACTACCCAGAGCATCGCGCCAGCTTGGCTGCATTGGCTGCCGGAGTTACGGTAGACCGTTTGCAGCAAGCGGTACGCGAAGCTGCCAATCGCCGCGCCGTTTCAGAACATCCTTTATCGGCACGGCTTTTTATTGAAGACATGCTGCTGGATTACGCCAATCTATTCCAATAAAAACTAGCGAGTGGCGTCTGGCGGTTTTTAACAGGCCCTATCGTCGTGCAAGAATTTTCTACCTCACCCGAATCATCACTCCTACGCCCATCGGTTGTCTCGCTTGCGATCCGAGACAGAGCCGCACTGTATGCCGCTTATATGCCTTTTTTGCGTAACGGCGGCATTTTTGTTCCCGGCACACGCACCTGCAAACTCGGTGACGAAATATTCCTGCTGCTAAGCTTAATGGATGATGAGCAGCGTTACCCTATCGCCGGAAAGGTCGCATGGATCACTCCGTTAGGTGCGGGTAATCGCCATACCCAAGGGTTTGGTATTCAGTTGCCAGATGACGATACCGGACGCCGTTTACGTCAGCGTATAGAAGAACTGTTGGGCACAGCCTTAGGTTCATCGCGGTCTACCCATACCATCTGAACTAGCAGCGTACAATACGGCTGACGATAAATCAGCATTTCCCTCGGCCGTATTTATGTTTGTAGATTCTCATTGCCATATAAATTTTCCTGAGCTGGCCGAAAGGCTGCCTGACATACTCGACACGATGCGTGCTAATCAGGTGAGCCACGCCTTGTGCGTGTCTGTCACGCTAACGGAATTCCCTCAAGTATTAGCGCTCGCAGAAAAATACCCGCATATTTTTGCATCCGTCGGGGTGCATCCCGATTACGAGGACACCCCTGAACCCAGCGTTGATCAGTTAGTCGAATTGGCACAAAATCCTCGCATAGTCGCTATCGGAGAGACTGGTTTGGATTACTTTCGTATGAAAGGTGATCTCGAATGGCAGCGCGAACGTTTTCGAGTTCATATCCGTGCCTCACGTGCCAGTGGTAAGCCGCTCATTATTCATACCCGCAGTGCGGCTGACGATACGCTGCGCATATTGCGCGAAGAAAAAGCAGGTACCAATGAGGGTGGTGTGGCAGGCGTAATGCACTGTTTTACCGAGTCACTTGAGGTTGCGACCGCAGCTATAGAGATGGGATTTTATATTTCATTTTCTGGCATAGTAACGTTCAAAAGTGCCAAGGATTTGCAAGCTGTCGCACGTGTGGTGCCGTTGGAAAGAATGCTGATTGAAACAGATTCTCCCTATCTGGCCCCAGTGCCTATGCGAGGCAAGACGAATGAACCCGGCTTTGTTCGGCATGTCGCTGAATATATGGCAGATTTAAAGGGTGT
>JAULVH010000182.1:0-5427 GCA_032111105.1 Burkholderiaceae bacterium
GTTCGACAATTACTACTTCCCGGTTGACGTGACGACGATGATTCTGCCTGGCGACTAGTGATTGAATTACTACGATTAATGCATGCACACGAAGCCTATGAGAACGCGTGTGTAGAGTACTGCATGACCTACGAAGTATCGCCTCCTGTTTCACCTCAACCACTAACTAAAACTAGTACACAGACGCCTGTTTTCACTATGCCAAAAGTCGTATCATTGCCAATAGATAAGCTACTGTTACGGACAACAGCGTACGCTCACCAAGCAGCCGTACTGATTTTGGATTGCCGTGATTTGCAAAAAATAGAATTCAGTGCTGTGACACCCTGGCTCACTGGCCTTAAACAACTGGCCCAGGGCAAAGCGGTAGAATGCCGTCATACAAGCTTTCTTGTTGGCCGACTGATGCAGTTAATGGGCGGGACAAGCTGGCTGAATATTACCCACCGAAAGCTATGAATGCTGGAGGTGGCCCTAGGCTTGCTATTTAATTTATTACCGCATGGAACAATTTCACGGCACGACTATTCTTTCTGTACGACAAGGTAATGTGGTCGCGCTAGGTGGCGATGGCCAGGTAACCTTGGGCAATATCGTCATGAAAGGCTCTGCACGCAAAGTACGCAAGCTGTTTCACGGTAAGGTCTTAGCGGGCTTTGCAGGCGGTACGGCCGATGCGTTCACCCTCCTCGAACGTTTCGAATCCAAGCTGGAAGCCCATCAGGGCAATTTAATGCGCTCCTCGGTCGAATTGGCCAAAGATTGGCGTACCGATCGTATGCTGCGTCGACTCGAAGCCATGCTACTGGTCGCCGACCGTGAATCGACACTCATCATCACGGGCAACGGCGATGTACTCGAACCAGAAGATGGCATAGGGGCAATTGGTTCTGGCGGCAGCTATGCACAGTCTGCCGCAAAAGCTCTGCAAGAAAATACCGAATTGTTACCTGCTGAGATAGTCAAAAAATCGCTGACCATCGCAGGCCAGCTATGTATTTATACCAATTTCTCGCTCACTATCGAGACCCTCGAATAAACACTACGTATAAATGAACCTTACACCGCAAGAAATTGTCATCGAACTCGACAAACACGTCGTAGGTCAGGCGCGTGCGAAACGCGCTGTTGCTATTGCCCTGCGCAACCGCTGGCGGCGGCAACAAGTGCCTGATCCACTACGTCATGAAATCACCCCAAAAAATATCTTGATGATAGGGCCCACCGGCGTAGGCAAGACAGAAATTGCTCGCCGCCTCGCCCGACTGGCCGACGCACCTTTCATCAAAATAGAAGCCACTAAATTTACCGAAGTAGGCTATGTAGGGCGCGATGTTGACACCATCATTCGAGACCTCACCGAGATAGGCATTAAGCAAACACGCGAGCAAGAAATACGTAAAGTTCGTGCAGGCGCTGAAGACGCCGCTGAAGATCGCATACTTGATGTACTACTTCCACCCGCACGTGATTTTGGATTTTCTGCTACTCAGACTGCCGAAGAAAAAAATGCAAATACCACGCGCCAAACTTTTCGAAAACGGCTGCGCGAAGGTGCACTCGACGATCGGGAAATAGAAATTGAGTTGGCAGATGCACGGCCACAAATGGAAATCATGGCTCCTCCCGGTATGGAGGAAATGACTGAGCAAATTAAATCGATGTTTTCAGGTTTAGGAAATGGCCGAAAAAAAGCTCGCAAGCTCAAAATAGGCGAAGCAATGAAATTACTCATTGATGAGGAAGCCTCTCGCCTAGTCAATGAAGAAGAACTCAAGCAAAAAGCAATTACCAATATCGAGCAAAATGGCATAGTGTTTTTGGATGAGATCGACAAAATCGCAGCGCGGGGCAGTACTCAAGGTGCGGATGTCTCACGCGCCGGCGTGCAACGTGATCTGCTGCCATTAGTCGAAGGCACTACCGTTAATACTAAATATGGCATGGTTAAAACCGACCATATTTTATTTATCGCTTCAGGTGCATTTCATCTGGCCAAGCCATCGGATCTTATACCCGAGCTGCAAGGACGTTTTCCTATACGCGTGGAATTAGAATCATTGGCCATCGCAGATTTTGAACGCATCTTAACTTCTACCGATGCGTGCCTGACTCGGCAGTATCAGGCGCTACTCGCAACCGAAAACGTGCATATCGAATTTGCAGCAGATGGCATACGCAGGTTGGCAGAAATTGCTTTTTCTGTGAACGAAAAAACTGAAAACATAGGTGCGCGCCGCCTCTATACCGTCATGGAAAAGTTACTCGAAGAAGTATCTTTCGGCGCTGATCATGAGAGCAGTACCACGGTGATGATAGATGCCGCCTATGTCGATGAAAAACTAGGCGCTTTAGCGATTAACGAAGACCTGTCACGCTACGTACTGTAATTTTATTGTTTGCATTGGCCAGTTTTTATTAGCGTCGATTAGTTTCACTGGGTAAAACTATCTGTGGCTCTTGCACCGGCACAGATGCTGTCGGCGAATACGGTGCTACATTGTTTTGCGCTACGCCACCTGCGCTGGTTGAACCTGACGCATTTGTAGCCAAACTACTTGCACCTGAACTAGCGCCCGAACTCGCTACTGGCGCTGACGGTGGTGGCAGTGTAGACATCTGAGATGGCTCAGGCGGTTGTCTGTAAAGCGTGGCGCTCTGCTGCCCCGCGACACCGGCTGCAGGAGACAATGTTCCCGACTGCGCAGCGAAGGCTGGCAATGCAAGTTCTCTCTCTGCTCCCTTGCCTGACAAAATCACACTACGCGAATTAATCTCCTTAACTACGATATCCGGCATGACTTCAGCATGCAGACGCAGCGCGCGTGGTGGTCCGCCTTCGGCAGCAATGATCACCACACTTTCTTGTGGTCGAGTGGAACGAATCACTCCATTGAGCTGCACACTCGCCAACGCAGATGCTTGCTGGCTACCGCCAAACAGATTGGCGGCCGAGGATATCGGTGGAATATTTTGCTCAGCAACCGTAAATGTCGGTTCTGAGGGTACTCCAGGTATCAACCATAGTCGCAACCAAAACGAGAGCGAAATCCAAACACCAATAAAGAATAAAAACGATACGGCATCCGGCAGACGTTCTCTTAAAAATTTTAATTGATTCATTGTTGATTACTAGATAAGTAGTGATTAAATAAAATCGAAATACTGACAACAACATGAAGTCATCATTGCCTAACGTACCAACTGGTTTATTTCAATAATTGGCATTAGCACAGCTAATACAATCAGCAGCACAAGCACACCCATCGTTAATATCAGTATCGGTTCTAGCAGGCTAGCGATTGTCAGCGCGCGGCGTTCCAAGTCTTGTTCCTGCATTTGAGCAGCTCGATTTAGCATGACAGGCAACTCACCCGTTACTTCACCGGCACGTATCATGTGTATCAACATAGGCGGAAAATACGGATGTACTGCCAAAGCTCGGGCTAAGCTCATACCCTCACGCACACTCGCTGTCGCATCTTCAACTTGCTCACGCATAGCCGCATTAGACAGCGTGTCGCGGCTCGTACGCAGTGCTCTAAGAATAGGAACACCTGAGCTGATCGTAATTGCTAGCGTACTAGCAAACCGAGAGGTATTTAAACTGCGCTCAAAACGTCCATAAAAAGGCGCACCTAGCAGCCAACGATGCCAGCGCATGCGAACTACCGGATCCCGCAAGGCGTTGCGCCAGGCGAAAAAAAATGCGGCAAGAATCAAAACAAGTAACCATCCCCAATGACGAAACAGATCTGAGATGGCTAACATCGCAATGGTTAAAAATGGTAATTTCTGTTTCGAGTTTTCGAAAACTGACACTATCTGGGGCACAACATACGTAAGCAAAAAAATCACTATCGTAAATGCCACCGCCGTCACTATGGCTGGGTAGGTAAATGCCAGTCTGATTTTTTGTATTAGTGCATTACGGCGTTCGACAAAATCTGCCAGCCTCGATAACACGCCAGATAGCTGCCCTATGTGCTCTCCCGAAGCTACCAATGCGCGATAAATATCGGCAAAGTCACGCGGATGTCGGGACAGCGCATCAGATAACGATGCACCACCCATAACTTCAGCTCGTATAGCAGCAATCAAATCACGCATATACGGACGCTCTGCTTGTTCCAATAACGCTGAAAATGCCTGCTCTAGCGGCAACCCTGCCTCTAATAATGAAGCCAGCTGCCGTGTAAAAAGTGCCAGCTCATTGGTCGATAAGCGCTCGCTAAAAAGTCGAACCAAGATATTGGCATGGCTATTAACCTGAGCCGCAATCGCATGCACCGCTATCGGCAGTAAGCCGCGAGCACGTAAATCAGATCGCGCAGCACGTGGGCTTTCAGCATGCAGCATACCTTTGCTCGTTGCGCCTAATTGATCTACCGCTTCATAACGGTAAGCTGGCATGTGCTTAGTCCTTGGTCACGCGTAATAATTCAGCTTCGCTGGTTACACCTTGCTGCAACCAGCGCTCACCATCTGCCCGTAAGGTTTGCATGCCATTGCGCTGGGCACTTACGCGTATATCTGCCTCAGATACTTGGTTGTGAATTTGAGTACGTATTTCTGGCGTTGTAAGTAACAACTCATACACGCCCACGCGACCGTGATATCCCGTTTGTCCGCACTGAGGACAACCTCGTTCTACCCAGCGTTGCCCATCAAACTCCCGACAATGAACGCATAATTTTCTAACCAGCCGCTGAGCGACAACACCGAGTAAAGAAGACGATAAAAGAAAAGGCTCGATACCCATATCCAACAGCCGTGTGATCGCAGCGGCAGCATCATTAGTGTGCAGCGTCGTCAGTACCAAATGCCCTGTCAGTGAGGCCTGCACTGCAATCTGTGCTGTTTCAAGATCGCGAATTTCACCTATCATGATGACATCAGGATCTTGCCTCAATATGGCACGCAAGGCTTTTGCAAACGTCATATCGATACGCGCATTTACCTGTGTCTGACCCACACCCGCCAATTCATATTCAATCGGATCTTCAACGGTAAGAATATTGGTAGTGGTTGCATTTAACCGTGACAAAGCTGCATAAAGAGTCGTGGTTTTTCCAGAGCCTGTCGGACCTGTCACTAAAACAATGCCGTGGGGCTGAGCTATTAAATGATCAAACTGCGCACGCGTCGTTTCATTCATACCCAGGTGCTGCAAATCTAATCGGCCACCCTCTTTATCAAGTAAGCGTAAAACGGCACGCTCACCATGACCTGTGGGTAGAGTAGAAACACGCACATCGACAGGTTTACCTCCGACACGAAGCGTAATGCGTCCATCTTGAGGCAAACGTTTTTCGGAAATATCGAGCTGCGACATGATTTTTATGCGCGAAATGAGCGCCGCATGCAGACCGCGCTTAGGTCTGGCAACATCACGCAATCGGCCATCAATTCGAAATCTAACGACTG
>JAULVH010000182.1:5437-32205 GCA_032111105.1 Burkholderiaceae bacterium
TGGTTCGATGTGAATATCGGATGCACCCTCGCGCAATGCCTGCGTTAGCAATGCATTGATCATGCGTATGACAGGCGCATCGTCAGCTGCTTCTAGCAGATCTTCAACTGCAGGCATTTCTTGCATAAGTCGAGTTAAGTCCAAATCAGACTCCACTTCGTCAACGATCTGCGCTGCATCATCACCACTACCAGCGTAAGCTTTTGCAATAGCGGCTTCAAGCTGATCGCGTGCCATGGTGTGCAGACGGAGTCGCCCAAACCGACGCCCAACTTCAGCGATTGCCGCTAATTGAGTACTGGGCGACACCCATACATCGGTTCCGTCACCGGCAACACCGGCTTGAGCAAGCAAGCCAAAATTACGGGAAAAACCAAACGGTAGCAAACGTGGATCTTGTATCGTCGTCATTAATGCAGATGCTTTTTTATGATTCACACCACACGCAATGGATATGCGCAACCAAGGATAGTAACCATCTAAATAAAAATCTAACGCATGAATAACCAGTTAATGGCTACGCTATTCAACGTAAATCAATAACGGGAGGCTCTACAGGGAAGACCTCGGCAGGCTTATTTGGTTGCATCGGCGCTGTTGATGATCCTGATGAGGGGGAAGGTGACACCGGCTGAGGACCACGTTCGGGCTCGTTGAAATCACGACGCAATAAATTACCGCCTGTGGGTCGTCCTTGCTGCAAAGGTGGCAATACCGGCGTATCCGTACGGGGTAAAAAAACGTTTTGCTCGGGTTGAATCCCTAGTTGCGCACCACGAATGTAATCATAACGATCGCCGGCTACGGCGCTACTCTGACTTTCGTTACGTATGACAGTGGGCCGCAAAAAAACCATGAGATTAGTTTTTCCACGCTGCTTGGACTGATAACGGAAAAAATAACCAAGAATAGGTATGTCACCTAACAATGGAATTTTTTCAACAGTATCATTGACTTTATCTTCTATGAGGCCACCCAGAACGATAATCTGGCCATCATCAACCAGTACATTTGTATCTATAGAACGTTTGCTGGTGATGAGTCCTGATACAGTGGATTGCTGGATATTCGATGTCTCTTGATAAATTGCCATTCTGACGGTGCCGCCTTCAGAAATTTGGGGCCGTACGCGCAGCGATAGACCAATATCGCGTCGCTCTATGGTTTGAAAAGGATTCACACCCGCCGTTCCTCCGGACGCAGCAGTCGTAAATTGGCCCGTAATAAACGGAACATTTTGTCCAACAATAATGCGTGCCTCTTCATTATCTAGTGTGATTAGATTAGGCATGGAAAGTATGTTGGCTTTTACATTTTTTTCTAGTGCTCGTGCCAGCATGCCAAGTTGCAGACTACCGTTACTTTGTTTGAATAATAAGGCTGTCAATCCATTCCCGGGTGGCAGGGGTGCTTTACTAGCCCCAATTACCGATGTCGCCTGTGAAACGAGATTATTTCCTTCGCTGGAAAATCCTGTGAGCACGCCTACACGCAGATTATTACCGGTGTCGCCTGATACACCGGCCCACTGAATTCCAAATTCAGCAGCTTTGTCAGCGCTGACTTCAATAATTAACGATTCAACATACACTTGCGCACGTCGTGCATCGAGCTGATCAATGATGGCTCGCACGTTCCGATACACACGCTCATTCGCGGTGATGATCAGCGTGTTGGTGGTGGGGTCGGCCTGTATAAAACCCGTTGCACCCCCTGTGGGTAATGGCCCTTGCATAGGTGTGGGCGAAGACGGTGGCATCTGCATGGCACCACCTTGCTGCGTTGTTGCCTGTGTTGCTACCTGTGTCGTTGGCTGCGTAATCGCACCAGACATGGTAGACGTCGCAGCTGCTCCCATTTCGCTGGCAACCACTGCACGCAATACTTGGGCTAGCTTAGTCGCTTCGGCATTACGCAAATAAACGACATGTACATTACCCGGCACAACCGTAGGTTGATCGAGCTTGGCAATCAGAGTTCGTGCAAGTTGAGCTCTCGCTTTTGTGGGGGCTCGAAGAATGACGGAATTTGTACGCGAGTCGGCCAACAATAAAACGCGTGCAGGATCGATGATTCCTGGCCCACCGCCTGAATCTAAAAGTCGGTTAGCTGTGATCGTTATATCCGTAGCGATAGCATGCTCAAGCTTAATGACATCAAGTTCACCTATTGCAGGCGTATCAATCGACGCAATGATGCGCGCGAGTCGCTTAAGGTTATCTGCATAGTCTGTAATGATAAGCGTGTTGTTCGTAGGATCTGCAGCTATCGTATTGTTGGGCGCAATTAAAGGGCGCAGCACATTAATTAAGCCACTGGCACTTTCGTGATTGAGATGAAATACGCGTGTGACAATTTGATCACCACGTAATTTTTCTTTTTCTGCCTGTACCGGTCCTGCTTGTAGCTTGGCCTCGGCCTCTGGAACAACCTTCACGTAGTCGGGTGTGCTAACGACTGAAAAGCCCTGCAGTCGTAACACCGAGCTCAACATCTCTAATGCCTGTGACTTGGATACGGGTTTTTCAGAGACCAGATTGATTGTGCCTTTGACGCGCGGATCAATAACGAACGTGTTTCCTGTGTAATGTCCAATGGCACGTACAACGGCTTCGATATCTGCACCAACAAAATTTAAATTTGCCTGATTACTGGCCGGATCTTGGGCACATGCTGGCTGCGACAAGAGTGCCGGGGTAAGCAGCAGCACGCTACCGATGTAGCGGGCGCACAATGAACTTGCACGAATAAACCTCAGACCATGAATGAAATAACGCGCAACTGAAGGTAACAACGATAATGAAATTCTCTCAACGATCATGTGAACTCGATTACAAATACAGTACGGTTTTCTACCTGACGTCGTCGGCCTAATAAATTAAGTAAGTTAGCTAATTGCGGCTCGTGCTCTGACAACGCCCAGGCCTGCCCAGAGAAACGCAGATGACCGTTTTCAAGTGCTCCATTACCTTGAAGTTGCAACGGCCCAGACAGCGTTGAGAGTGTCAACTGAGCTCGAAATCCCTGCCAGTCGAATTCCATACGATAGGTGCCTAACGGTTTGACGGGCGACAAGACCGATGCAATGTCATTCAATTGCAATCGCATTGCGCCATAAATTTGTAGTCCCTCGGTCTTAGGAAGCAAGGTTAACGATTGCGCTGATATGCGCATCTGACCAGAGGGCTTGAGCGTGTTGAGAGGTGCGCCCAGTGCTGTCAATTGACTCGCAGGGACGCTGAATGCAAATTCACCGAGGTGCCAGGTACGCCAGTCGCCTGATACCGTCAATGAACGCTCAAGCAGCTGCGGATTCGTAATCCTGGCATCAACCACACCTATCAGCAGACTAGGTGATAGCGACCATACAAATCGACCTGGCAACACTGGTGCCGCTACTGCTTCTGAGCTACTGACACCCGTAATGAATGCTGACCCATCCCACAAGGTACCTTGCGCATCTCTGAGAGTGAAACGACCTTTCGTTTGACGCTCTATCACCGGGGCCAGCCAGGTAGCCGGAAAACTAATTAACAAACTTAACACTACAGCGATCATCGCTGCCAAGCCCCAAAGCAGGGTGCGCTTCATTGAGCTTGTTTTAATATGACGTGCGCATCGACCCTATCTATTCGGTCCCGCGCCGTTACGGTGATGTCCTCAACGATTAGTTGGGATGTAGTTTGCCACTGATGTAACAGCTCAGTAAACGAAGCAAAAGAGATATCGATAAACCGGGCATTTACATGATTATCTGTAATCTCCAGATTGTCGGCTTGTAATCCTTTGTCATTAAGATTACTTTCTAATTTTTGTCGCGATATGACTGTTAACGAAGATTTAGTACGTACGGGCAGCTTACTAATTTCTGTCATCAAATAACGCATGTGAGATAAATTATCTTGCATCACCACCAACTGACGCTGCCAATAAGTCCGGCCATGTAACGCAGGATTGATTAATAAAAACCATCCCAACAAACCGGTCAACAGCACCGCTACCAATGCAAGTAATAGCTTCTCACGTTGATTGCGTGCTCCCCATGCTGTCGCTAATGAACTTGCTATCGTCATCGAATACCCCGTATTTTCCAGAGACCCGCACTGCTGTCGGCACCCAATTCCAAACCGCGCTCAGTGAGCACTTTACGAACAATATCCAATGCCACTTGTAGGTCTGGCTTGAGATGAAGCTCTAAGGCAGCATTGCGGTACTCAATCGATGCAATAGCACGCGCACTGATATTTGCACCTTGCTGTAATGCTGGCCAAGCCTCACCCAGCATGGCAGATAAGACTAAAAAATCATCAGCCGATGCTTCACCAGCGGATCGACGCATTGCCATACGCTTTTTTTTCATGTCGGCTAATGCCATAGCTGGATCTACCAGTTTTGTATTCCCCGCATCAGGAAAAACGGTACTGTATACACGTTGCATCTCTTGCTGTAATCGTTGACCCTCGCGATGAAGTCGCCACCAATCCCAATTTAATGCCGCAATATTGAGTACTAATGTGGCTATCGCAAACACCGCTGCTGCACGCCAACGGCGCATATCAAATACCCAGGCTTTATTCCGCATAAAGTCTGTCATCAAATTAATTTCACACGCATCGATATCTGCAACCCAGTCCGTCCAACGGGCAATACGTAGATTGACGCTGGCTGTCAAGGCAGGCTCGCCTGACAATTGCTGGTGATAACAATCAAATTCCTCTTGGGGCAATGCCAGATCTACTAACCTGCCAGTGGCAAGGGTTGATAACAAATGAAGCGCTTCAGAGGCAGCAGCAGCATCCGATTTTTTTTCACCTAACGGAAATCCTGTGCCTTCACCAGCAGAAAATCGCACAACTAATTCACGTGTCTCTATAGTTTCGTACGTAAAATCAATTAATGCAGCCGTTACCTTATTTTCATGTAATGGCAAACACAGTTGAAAAGGTTTAGCCGAAAGTCGGTGTGCGCCCAGACTGAGCAAATGATCACTCCATTGACGCAACCATGTTTGATCAATAATACAAATTGTTCTATCACCTTGGCGGTCAGGCCCTATCACCATGTGACAATCTGCTATGTCGCCCAGTAAAGATTCTTCTACTAAAGCAGGTAGCGCCGTCTTTAAGCGAGAAATCGACAACGGGGGCGGTGTAATGCTAAGCACCGTAACGTCGCTTGCAGAAGGCAACATCACAACCTGATGAACTTGTGTCACTAGCGACGACAATGCCTCAAGGCGCGCATATCCCTCTCGATGCAAACGGCCATTCATACCTATGGCAAATGGAATAGATAACGCTCGGTACTCTCCGCTTGCAGCATCCGCGCGCGCTGGCAAACGAAGATACAAAGTAGCTTTTGATAAATAGCTCATGTGATTACACTTCTCGCATCCATAAAAGATACGTAGCCGCACCACTGCGCTCGACTAAGCCCTGCACCTGCAAAGAGGCATGTTGAATAGTGATGTACCCGTTAACGAGAAAAAAATGTGTGCTCACTGAGAGCAAAGAAGAATCTATCGTGGGTGTTTGTGGCAAATGGATGGCAATCTCATTAACATCGCGAAAACTCTTATTGCGGCGCTGGGCTACCAACATATTGGCATCTGCCCGCGATATCTGCGGTATGCGCGCTGCCACCACATCACTATTGGCAGTATTGATATTGACTGGCGTAGCACGCGGAAGAAAAATGACATAGTCGCGCAAAGCAGCTACTACTGCAGGCGTATATCCGGGCACAGCAAATAAATCGTCGACTTGTATATATCGTAAAGGCCGCGGGGCTCCTGGTGGTGCAGTGTCATGTAGTTGGGTTAGCGCGATCTGCTGAGCAGCCGCCCGAGCTAAGCCAGGGTCTTGTTGCAACCCACTCAATAATTTTTCAAATGCTGTCACCTCAACCGCATTAATTACACCATGACTGGCCAATGCTGTTAAATTTAAGCGTGATTGCGCATCTTGTATCCACCCAGACAATACGGCACTGGCGACATCAGACCCCGTAGAACCCGATGCAACATAGGTATCTAGCCGAGTATCTGCTAACGGCACCGACCATGGCTCCGTTAAATCATCAATGCTGGAAAATTTTCCGTCCTCTTGCAAAATTAATCGCGCCCAATCCAAGGCGCCGCGCACTATCCATTGCTTTTGCAATTGCAAACGCTGGTTTTCTATAGTTCGTATCTGTACTTGCTGATGCCAGAACAGACTAGTCACCATGGCGATCGCTAGACTAGTGAGTAATAAGGCAGTGATGATGGCAACACCTTGTTGCTTTTGATGTGGTGTTTGCCTCATGTCGCGCCCAGCAAAAATATTTTAGTCAGCGGCACAGCTCTGTCTGACAGGTATAACGACAGTTCTACAGCGCGCCAGTTCAACTGTGTCGATGTTTTTCCTGTTTGTGGGTTTGCCAGAGCACCATGTGACACCATCGCTTGCTTACCGGGATCCCACGCCCTCCAACCTCGCCCATCGCTGGCCCAAACACGAAACGATACTGAGTTAACTCCACTGAGCAATTTGACTGCGCTCTCACCACCGATGTACGCACGCTGCCTCCCTGCATTTAATTGCGTTAAATCGCGCGTGGGCGATGATGCTTCACGTGACAGTACACCCTGATTTAATCGCCAGGCGACAATTTGTAAAACACTGGGCTGTGCTTCCATCTGAACTCGACGTGCTAATGTAAATTGACCATTTTCTAGCAGTAAGGAAGAGTGTCCATCAAGCAGATCTGCGTCGACTGCGTTGGCACAATCAATTTGCCACTGCGCTAACGTTAATTGCAAACTTCGCGCTTGTTCTAGCTCGTGATTCAAACTCTCGCGGGTGCGTGTAATGCTATCTAAACCACGCCAACCGAGCACCGCAATAAAAACAAGTATGCTAATGGCTACTAATAATTCTATGAGTGTCAACCCTTGCTGATAAAAAAGGTGCGGCATGCATGATGTCGAAAGCTGCGCTGTACGCGTATGACGGCAATCATCACGATGCATTGGGGACTATCTGTGAAAGTGTGATGATTTTACGAGGTACATCACCGCCAACAAGAACAGAAACTTCCACGCGGCGAAATGAAGGGTTGGGTGTGGGATAAATAGTTTCTTCGCATCGCAGCGAAAGTTCTACCTGAGAACAATCAAATCTACGTGTGCCCACTGCAGGCCATTCTTGTGCCAGCCGTATCTGCGCCAGCCGATTTTCAGCAGACCAAGTTGCCATCATAGCGGCACGTAAATCACTACTGTTTTGTGTGAGGCTGGAAATTGCGCGCAAGCTAGCGCCAAAGGCGGTGCCGATAATTACTAACGCAACCAGCACCTCAAGCAAAGTAAATCCTGCACGGCGTTTGTACGCAACGGCATGGCGCAGCCAATGCAGCTGCTTACTGTGTCGAATTATCGATACAGTACGATCATTCATTTCACTTGAAAATTTCCCAAGCCATCTGCAGCAATGAAAGTACTCTGACCTTTAAGTGTGAGCGTCAATAAAAATGGCGAATTGACAGGCTCACGACCAAATAAAATAGTCATCGGCACTTGTGTATTCATTGCGGGTGCTAGTGTTAAGGTCAACGGTGAATGAGCAAATTCGCGCTCACGCCAGACAGGATCATCTTTCAATAATTCCCAACCAGTTTTCTGCCGTATCAAGAACCGATAACGATATTCATCAAGTACAAAGCTTATTGGACGATCACGCACGATGGCTTCGTCACGCGCCATCTGTAATAACAGGGCAATGCGTCTTGCCTCCTGACGTAACCATTCACGCTCTCCCAGCGTGAAATTGAGTGTGACTGCACCCAGCAAAATACCGGAAATCACTAGTACGATTAACAGCTCGAGCAAAGTAAACCCCGAACAACGCTGAACACAGCGCCAGCCGGGGTTAACGTAGCGGCGTAAGAATTTAATATGACCAGGAGCCAATGTCGGCGTTCATGTCGACTCCTCCGGGAGTACCATCTGCACCGTACGAAAACACGTCGACTTCACCACGCGTACCAGGCATTTGGTATTGATAGGCCAGACCCCATGGATCTAGTTTTAGACGATCAATATAGCCGCCAGTTTTCCAATTGGGGGGGATGGGTGCAAATGTCGGCTTGGTAATTAATGCTTGCAGACCTTGCTCTGTGCTTGGGTAACGCTGATTATCGAGACGGTAAAGCTTAAGTGCTTGTACCAAAGTGTCGATATCCTGCTTGGCTGCTAGCACCCGCGCATCATCCGTGCGACCCATCAAACGCGGCACAACGAGCGCAGCTAACACACCCATGATAACTACCACCACCATCAATTCCACCAGCGTGAAGCCCCGCTGCAAGCGAGAAGTTTTTTGCTGCAAAGGTATTTGTCGAATAGTCATTAGTGATCAATCAATCATAGGTTAAGAAGACTATATGATCATGACCATGAGAAAAAGTGCCCTTAGATAGCAAACGAACAAAGGGCTAAAGCCCCCTCTTTTCATTATCGGGCGGACGGAGAGGTGTGCCAAGAGCTTAATCAAACAGCATGAATTTTGTTTGATCAAACAAGCAATCAATTAATTTTCTAACTTCGCTTCGCGGGCGAGCAGTTGTTGTATGACGCGCGATGGTACTTCTGAATCAAATACTATGCGTGCAACCGCCTCAACGATAGGCATATCGATATGATGTTGATGAGCGATGGTGCGTACAGCTTGTACACATCGCACGCCTTCAGCGACATGCCCTAATTCGGTAACGATATCTTGTAATGATTTACCGGCGGCCAAACCTAATCCGACTTGCCGGTTGCGTGACAAATCACCGGTGCACGTTAAAATCAAATCACCCATGCCGGTGAGTCCCATGAATGTTTCGCTGCGCCCACCGAGGTCAACACCTAGCCGCGTAATTTCAGCGAGGCCACGTGTAATTAATGCGGCGCGTGCGTTCATGCCGAGACCTAAGCCATCGGCAATGCCGGTGGCGATAGCGAGAATGTTTTTTACTGCACCACCGACTTCAACGCCAATTACATCATCGGTGGAATACACACGCATGCTGCCGCTATGAAAAGCTGAAACAACACGCGCACATAATTCACTACTGCTTGAACCTATGGTCAAAGCACAGGGCAAACCACGCGCTACTTCTAAGGCAAAGGAGGGGCCGGACAATGCGCCAACAGGCAAACCATGCGGAAGAATTTGTTGTACTACCTGATGCGGCAGCAATGCGCTGTCTTGTTCAAAACCTTTGCATAACCAAACTAGGTTGTCGATAGCGCATGAGCGCAATTCGTTCGCGATAGGGCGCAATCCAGACACGGGGGTGGCAACGATTACTAGCCCACCTTTGGCATGCTCGACTGCTTGTGAAAAATCGGCACTCAGTTGCAGTGATTGCGGCAGACGAATGCCCGCCAGATAGCGCGTATTTTCTCGGGTAGCTGCGATCGTATCGGTGAGTGATGCATCACGACTCCACAGCATCACCTGATGACGCTCTGCCAGAGTCACTGCAAGCGCTGTACCCCAGGCGCCTGCCCCGAGTAGTGTGATATTCATGAGAATGAAGAGAGCTTATTCGCCCCAGACGTCGAGGGCTTTGATGTAGCCAATTTCACCATCGCGATGTTTGACTTTGATCCAGCCAGACGCCGGTGGCTCGGCCAGTTCTAACACTACGCCTTTGGCGACATGAAAAATGACGGGAGCGCTCTCGCTAGCCGTAGCACGCGCACTAGCCTGTGTAACTTCAACTACGACGGTGCGCTGGGTTGCTAAGGAACGACTTTCCATCCAGCTCAGATCGCCCGCTGCATCGCGCACGCGCACCCAGTCGCCATTGGCAAATACTATTTCTACTGGCATGCCCACTGGGGCTATGTATAACTTACGCGATTTTTGCGCCGGCGCGTCATACATGATGGCCGGGCTGGGTCCTACCGATTTGAAATCTGCCGCCAAGGCATGACTACTGACTAAGCCCCAACCCAGCAAGGTGAAGGCGGCAAATAAAACAAATCGGAAAACAGGCTGCATGTGTATCAGTGCTTAGCAGCTGCTGATTCAGCAATCGCCTGCTTGCGCTGCTGATAGAACGCTTCAAAATTAATTTCGTTGAGATGAATAGGCGGAAATCCTGCTCTGGTCACCATGTCGGCGATATTGGCGCGCAAATATGGATAAAGAATATTAGGGCAAGCAATACCCAACAATGGTTCGATCTGATCGGCAGGAACATTGCGCACTTCAAAAATGCCGGCTTGTTTGCCTTCGACTAAAAAGGCAGTTTTATCTTTGATTTTTGCAGTGACTGTAATGGTGATAGTCGACTCGTAGATAGATTCAGCAAGGTTTTCGGAATTGATGTCTATCGCGACTTCGATATTCGGGCCTTCCTGCTCAAGAAAAATCGCAGGTGAATTTGGCTGTTCTAGCGACATATCTTTCAGATACACGCGCTGAATATTAAAAATTGGTTGCTGATCGGCAGCTTGGTTTTGTTCAGACATGAAGCACTTTCATCAAAATGAATAAATAAACAGGGGAGTAATTACCCCTGCAACAAAGGATCTAGCTTACCCTCGCGGTCGAGCGCGGAAAGGTCATCAAAGCCACCGACATGCGTTTCACCGATGTAAATTTGCGGAACAGTTCGACGTCCAGTTTTTTCCATCATCTCGGCGCGCTGCCCTGGATCAAGATCAATACGAATTTTTTCGATCTCATCGATACCTTTGGCTTTTAATAGCCGTTCTGCCATAGTGCAGTAAGGACAAACCCCGGTGCTATACATCACGACCCGTGCAACCATCGCCAAGTACTCCCCTTGTTAATTCAGTTAGCGACAGGTAGTCCCTGGGATCGCCATTCCGTATATCCACCATCAAGTACATAGACGTGGTCCATTCCGGCTCGTTTGCATTCGGCTACCGCACGTGATGCACGAGTTCCACTCTGACATACCAGCAGCACAGCCTGGGATTTGTCGAGCTCGCCTATGCGTCGACCAAAATCATCGAAAGGAATATTTTTTGAATACCTCAAATGACCTGCGTTGTATTCCTCAGGCTTACGCACGTCGACGATGGTTACTTTGCTCTTGTTGAGCAACTGTATCGCCTGCAGTGTGGATAAGGTGTGCTTACCGCGAGTTAAGCTGGGCCAGACCAGCGCGCCCCCTGAAACCAGAGCTAATAAAATGAGCCAGATATTGTCAATCAAGAATTTCACGAGTATCCCAACGTATGCTTCAAGCGCGCCATTATAAAATAGAAGCTTGAAATTACTCAGCACGGCTTTAATGCCGTGTTCCTACTTCGCAAACTGTTAGCCTCTAATGTACAAGATAGTCTTCATGCGCCATGGTGAATCCACCTGGAATCGCGAAAATCGCTTCACCGGCTGGACCGACGTTGACCTGACCGAACAGGGCGTAGAAGAAGCGCGCCACGCCGGCCACCTGCTCAAAGAAGCCGGGTTGAGCTTCGATCTGACCTACACCTCCGTGCTGCGCCGGGCCATACGCACCTTATGGATCACCCTGGACGAAATGGACCTGATGTGGCTACCCGTAGTACACAGCTGGCGCCTGAATGAACGGCATTACGGCGCGCTGCAGGGTCTAAACAAGACCGAAACAGCGGCGCAGTACGGAGACGAACAAGTACTCATCTGGCGTCGCAGCTACGATATTCCCCCTATGCCGCTGGATCCGGCCGATGAGCGCACTTCTTTTCATGACCCGCGCTACGCTGGGCTAAAGCCGGAGCAGCTGCCTCTTACGGAATGCCTAAAAGACACGGTTTCCAGGGTTATGCCCTTTTGGACGGAGTCGATTGCTCCGGCCATCCTTAGCGGCAAACGCATCCTGATCTCGGCCCACGGTAACAGCCTGCGCGCTCTGATCAAGTATCTCGACAATATCAGCGATCAAGACATCGTCGGACTAAACATCCCTAATGGTCAACCGTTAGTCTATGAATTAGATGCCGATCTGCGGCCGATTAAGAGCTATTACCTCGGTGATGCCTCGGCTATTGCGGCAGCGATGAACGCCGTCGCTAGCCAGGGCAAGTCGCGCTAAGCAACGTATGCCACTTCCCCGCAAGACGATGACCTTATGGCTGGTAGCTGCGCTCGCTGCTTCGTCCGCTATGGCCGAGCCGTCAGTTAAGTCTTTAGAACGCAGCCGACAAAAAGAGGCCGCAGAACAAGAACGCGCGGAACTTCGCAAGAAACTTGTGACTCTAAAGGAAGATATAGGGCTGACTGAAAAGGCACGCGGGCATGCCGCCGATGCACTAGCGGCCTCCGAAGCGGCGATATCAAACGCCAACCGCAGCCTGCGCGAACTGGCAGCAGAGCAAGAGAGAACAAAAAAACGCCTTGAAAAATTATCAGTAAGTCAGGAAGCCCTGGAAGCCGAGGTGGCTAAGCAGCGCAACCGGCTGGAGAAAATGCTGCGTGAGCAGTATGCAGGCGGCCAGGATGACAGACTGCGTTTGCTCTTATCCGGTGACAACCCAAATCGTATAGCGCGTGAGCTTCGCTATCTTGGTTATGTATCTGCGGAACAGTCCAAAGCTATAGAAGCCCTTGCGCAAAACCTTGCAGCCATCGAAATCAATAAACAGGATGCGGAAGAGGCGCGCAACGCGCTAGAAGATATCGCTGACGAACAGCGCGAGCAAAAAGCCTTACTTGAAAAAGAAAAAAATAAGCGTAAAACACTACTGACACAGTTATCAAGTCAGCTGAGCTCGCAACGTAAGCAAGCAGGTAATCTGGCGCGCGATGATGAGCGGCTCTCTACGCTGGTTGAAAAACTCGCTAACCTGATTGCTCAACAGCGCAAGGCCGAAGAAGAAGAAGAGGCCAAGCGGCGAGCGCGAGCTAAAGCCGAACAAAAGCAGGCCAAAGCACGGGCCGCCGAAAAAGCTTCAGAAAAGTCTGCCGAGCGATCTGACGCTAATCCTCCGCGTGCGGCCACCAAGGTCAGCCCCGAGCCAGACCAGCCGCCGGTGATGGATGGTAGTGGTTTCGCTAGCATGAAGGGCAAACTCAAGCTGCCCGTTAAAGGCGAGCTGGTGGCTAGTTTCGGTGCTCGCAGAGCAGACGGACCGAGCTGGAAGGGTCTGTTCATCAAGGCGGCCGAAGGCGCTGAAGTCAAGGCTGTAGAAAAAGGTGAAGTTATTTTTGCTGACTGGATGCGCGGCTTTGGCAATCTGCTGGTGGTCGATCATGGCGGCCAGTACATGACCATTTATGGCAACAATCAGTCGCTACTCAAGCGACCGGGCGATAAGCTTAAGGCAGGCGACATAATAGCTACCGTAGGTAATAGCGGCGGCAATGAACAATCGGGTTTATACTTTGAAATGCGGTATCAGGGACGGGCGATTGATCCGTCTCTTTGGATGAACAGGTGAGACATGGCTAGCAAGATGAAAAATTTCGGACTTATTGGGCTTGGCCTTATTGCAGGCATTGCGGGCTCTATGCAGTTCGACGCTCTAGCGCAGCGTAATGCGGGCACACCCCTGCCTGTCGAAGAGCTGCGTCAGCTGGCCGATGTTTTTGGCTTAATTAAATCTGATTATGTCGAAGTCGTCGAAGATAAGAAGCTCTTGACCGAAGCCATTTCCGGCATGGTGGCCTCACTTGATCCGCACTCGGCGTATCTCGACAAAAAAGCCTTCAAAGAACTACGCGAAGGCACGCAAGGTAAATTCGTTGGTTTGGGTATTGAAGTCGGCATGGAAGACGGATACGTCAAAGTGATCTCGCCGATTGAAGACTCCCCAGCCTACAAGGCAGGAATTAAAGCAGGCGATCTGATTACACGCTTAGACAGCACACCTGTTAAAGGTATGACGCTGGACGAAGCAGTAAAGCGCATGCGTGGCGAACCCAACACCAAAATCACACTGACCGTCGCACGCAAGGATGAAGACAAGCCCTTGCTAATTAGCATCCTGCGTCAGGAAATTCGTGTTCAAAGCGTCAAAGGCAAAATCGTAGAACCAGGATACGGCTGGATACGCGTATCGCAGTTTCAGGAACCAACGGTCGATGATTTAGCCAAGAAGATCACCACTCTCTTTCAGCAAGATCCACAGATGAAGGGTTTGGTACTTGATCTGCGCAATGATCCGGGCGGCGTGCTCCCGGGTGCGATTGGTGTGTCGGCGGCATTCTTGCCAAAAGATGTACCGGTTGTCTCCACCAATGGTCAGCTGCCAGATTCCAAAGCAACCTACTTTGCACGTCGCGAATATTACGCAACTCGTGTAGGTGGTGATCCGCTCTCGCGTATTCCTGAAGCGGCCAAAAAAATTAAAATGGTGGTGTTGGTTAATTCGGGTTCTGCATCGGCATCTGAAATCGTCGCTGGCGCTCTGCAAGATTACAAGCGCGCCACGATCATGGGCACTCAAACGTTTGGTAAAGGATCTGTTCAAACCATACGCCAGTTGTCTGCCGATACTGCCGTTAAATTAACAACCGCTCGTTACTACACACCGAACGGCCGCTCGATTCAAGCCAAAGGTATCGTGCCTGATTTAATGGTTGACGAGTACGCTGATGGTGATGGCATGAATGGTTTGCGTCTGCGTGAAGCCGATTTGCAAAAGCATTTATCCAATGACAAAGACAAAGAAGCTGGCGCAGGTGCCAACGTTGTCGATGAACTCGAAGAGCAGAAACGTCTTGCTGCTGCCGACAAAAAACGCAAGCCCCTGGAATACGGCAGTAAAGAAGATTTCCAGCTGGCTCAGGCGCTTAACCACCTAAAGGGTCAGTCGGTACAATTGTCCAAATCTGCGAAAGTCGAAAACAAGAAAGAAACGACTATCAATAATTCAGACGCCAACGACAAAAAATAATTTTTATCTTATGACCCTACCGGCCGCAATGATGCGGCCGTTTTCATTCCTAGTCTGATGAACGATCAACAACTACTACGTTACTCGCGTCACCTGCTGCTTGATGAGATAGGTATCGATGGACAAAACAAGCTGCTCGCTGCGCATGCCGTTGTGATTGGTGCGGGAGGCTTGGGTTCGCCGGTGGCGTTGTATCTGGCATCTGCCGGAATCGGAAAAATCACGTTAGTCGATCATGATGTGGTTGATCTGACTAACCTGCAACGACAAGTCGTGCACACGACAGCTCGTGTTGGTCAGCAAAAAGCCGACTCTGCAAAACAGATGCTCGCAGAGATCAATCCGGAAACCGAGGTAGTCACTCTCTGCCAGCGCGCCGATGAGGATCTGCTATCGACCTTGGTACCCACGGCAAGCGTAGTTTTAGACTGCACAGACAACTTCGCAACTCGCCACGCTATCAATCGTGCGTGCGTTGCTGCGCGTGTGCCGTTGGTCTCGGGTGCGGCCATACGCATGGATGGACAGGTATCGGTGTTTGACTCGCGCTTGGGCACGTCAGCATGTTATGCCTGCTTGTTTGCACCTGATCAGCATTTCGAAGAAGAGCAATGCTCGACGATGGGTGTGTTTGCGCCATTGGTGGGCATCATAGGCACGATGCAGGCCGCCGAAGCGCTCAAGCTGGTGGCTGAGATTGGCGAGTCGCTTGCAAATCGTTTGTTACTACTCGATGCCAGAAACATGGAGTGGACCAGCATACGCACGAAGCGCAATGAGGGTTGCGCTGTCTGCGGAACACCTAGCTAAGCAATCAGTAAATCCAACATCAGATCAAGATCATCGGAAGGCTTTAACTGAAATCCGCTCTTAGCAAAGCGATGCCAACGACCCAGTACAAACGCCATCATCAGACTGGCGCGCACTGCGGCCTGTGATTCAGAAATAATGCCCTGACTCGCAGCCAGCTTCCATGACTGCCTAAGCCCCAGCTCGACTCGCTCAACAAATTGATTCATACGGTGCTGCAGGCGTTCGTCTTCGTTGACTAAGGCATCACCGATCAACACTTTGGTCATGCCAGGATTTTGCTCAGCAAAATCGAGCAATATCCCCGCAATGCGGGCAACCTGAATTTGCCCTGCTTCCTCGGCTTGGGTAATCTGATTAATCAGCGTAAAAATACTGGTTTCTATGAATTCGATCAGACCTTCATACATTTGCGCCTTGCTGGCGAAATGGCGGTAAAGCGCTGCTTCAGAGACGTCTAATCGGGCCGCTAACGCTGCCGTTGTGATTTTCTCGCTTCTGGGGTTTTGCAGCATCGCTGCCAGCGCCTGAAGGATCTGCAGCTTACGTTCACCCGGTTTGGTAGTGGCCATAATAGTTATTTTCAGTCGAGCAATCGATGATAACGATGAAGCGGTCTATGTGAGCTGACTTGCTGTGAGCGTAATGTAACTCAGACTCGGATTTCGCCTAAAAATGCGCCCGGTCGGCTCACACTACTCCCAGGTTGCGACGTACTCGCGCCAGCTGGCTGAGCGATTTTACTTTCACATCCACAAACGCTGGCCGACGCCGCGTGCCCTGTGTATAGCCTGTCAGCCACACGGTGCGCAGCCCCAGCATTTTTGCCGATTTCAGATTTTCTAACGAATCCTCAACCAACACACAGCGCCCAGGGCTCAACCCTCGGGATGCTAATAGCCTGCGCAACATCCATGGCGATGGTTTGGGTCGCAAATGACGATGAACCACCATGGATTCTATCGGCACGTGGTCTGCAAAGTGCTTATGCAATCCGAGGTGTCGCACAACGTCGCGTGAGTACGCTGCCGGTGCATTGGTTAACAGGATCTTTTGTCCGGGTAGCCGCCGCAACAGATACGCCACGCCGCGTTCGGCCCGTATCATTTGTGACAGGTCATCGAATTCATGCGCCTCGCGCAAAAAATCTTCAGAGCGAACGGCATGATGACGCATCATCCCTAACAAGGTCGCACCATAACGCTGCCAATAAGCGATACGCACGGCATTAACTGCTTCTACATGCGAAGGCTTGCTCTCAGCTTCCAACACGCGCGCAATGAGCGTATTCATGTTTCGGTTAATCGCCGGGAATATCGCATGACCTGCATCATGCAGCGTATTGTCGAGATCAAATAACCAGACCCGTGGGTGACTCAAGCGAACTCCACATAACAAAGTGAAGTCACGTCATCAGTCAACTCACAATACATCGGCACTCTCTTAGTGCGATCTGATCATAGTGCCGAAGGCTTGTTCAGTCAGCACCTCTAGCAACAATGAATGTTCTATGCGTCCATCGATAATGTGCACCGTGTTTACGCCAGATTTTGCGGCGTCTAATGCGGACGAAATTTTCGGCAACATGCCACCAGAAATCGTGCCGTCTTCAAACATCTCGTCGATTTCGCGCGCTGACAAGTCGGTTAACAGCTTGCCGTTTTTATCCATAACCCCAGGGATATTGGTCATCATGATCAATTTCTCTGCACGTAAAATTTCAGCGATTTTGCCAGCGACCAGATCGGCATTAATGTTGTACGCCTGTCCGTCGGCACCAAAGCCAATGGGTGAGATGATCGGTATGAATGCATCATCTTGCAGAGCCTGAACTACTGCTGGATTGATGGCTTCAATCTCGCCAACAAAACCGATATCGAGAAATTCACCGGGATGTTCTTTGTCAGGCATCTGCATCTTGCGCGCCCGTATCAGGCCGCCATCTTTACCGGTTAATCCTACCGCCTGTCCGCCGTAGTGATTTATCAGCATGACGATATCTTGCTGAACTTCGCCGCCCAAGACCCATTCAACGACTTCCATGGTCTCTTCATCGGTAATTCGCATACCTTGCACGAATGAGCCTTGCTTACCTATCTTCTTTAGCGCATTGTCGATTTGCGGTCCACCGCCATGCACCACAACCGGGTTCATGCCAACCAATTTCAACAGAATGACGTCACGCGCAAAGCCATGCTTGAGACGTTCTTCTGTCATCGCATTACCGCCGTATTTGACGACGATAGTCTTTCCATGAAATTTACGGATGTAGGGAAGGGCTTCAGCCAGAATTTCGGCTTTGATTTCAGGAGCAATCGACGAAGTGGGCATTGCGGTCGCTAGTGGATTAAGGGAGGGGTAAGCGACGAATTTTACAGCTAAACTGATGGAGCTTCGTTGCTCTCGCAATGATGTACCCCGATCAGTGCCTGCGACCACCCAAAGCAGGGCGATAAACCATCGTATGGGGTAGGCACTGCTTGAACCAAATAACGCTAAATGAGAGGTACCCGATGAGCACTTGCGTGAAATGTGGCCTAAGCTTTCACTGCGCAATGACCGATGGCGCGCCCGACGAGCATTGCTGGTGTATGGAACTGCCACCTATACCGACGACTACGCTTACGCAAGCGGGCGGTTTGGGCGATGCGTGTTTTTGTCCGGCGTGTCTGAAGGCGATTGCCTTAGATGTACAGAACTAAAAAATAGTGCCTTTAGCGCTTGCAGCTGCGCAGTGAAGCTCCAGCAAACTCGGCAACGACTGTCTTGAGCTCTGGCTTATCCGCACTGGCAAAGCCCTTGAGCTGATAGGCAAAACGGGCAGAATTGACTGGGTAATCTTCGATACGTGCTTCTGCGAATCCTGCTTTTTTCAAATTCTCCAGCTGCGCTGCTGCCAGCTCAGGGCTACTGAACAATCCAACTGAAATACCCCAACGGCGTGCCTGAGGCTCTTTGACAACTGACACGTCGTTGAACCCTAATTTACGCAACTGGTTCAGGCGGCGATTCGCGCCGGCCTCGTCTGACTGTGGTGGTATGAACACCAGACTCGCCTGAGGAGGCTGAACCTGTTGTTTAAGCGGGAGCGAAGGTAACTTGAGCTTTGCCAGCCGCGACTCGAATTTCGTAGCCGCCGTAGCGTTGAAGTCTCCGATTTCCACGCACGGCTCAGCCACCGGCGCCGCGAGCGCAGGGTCATTGGTCAGCGGATTAGACAACACGGTGACGCGCTCTGGTTGCACTTGCTGCAAAACACGCTGTGGCTCTAGCACAGCCGTACCGGGCAAGGGGCCTGGCAGCAAGGTGAGCAACACCAAATTGGACAACAGCAATAACCAAAATAACAGCCTCAACATCATCAGGTAACTCCCTCAGCAGAGGCATCTAAGCCCAGTAATACCAGATTATCCACGGTGTCAAAATTCATGGGCAAATACGGCGCAATGTAGTGAGCAGCGCCGCCTGAGAGTAGGCAGCGGGCTAATGGGTCAGATAGCTGACCATACGCGTACACGATAGCCCCGACTTGCGCAGACAGACAGCCGCTAATAATCGCATCCTGTGTATTGTCGGCAAAGACGCGCGCTCTGTCGGCGGCATTAACTGTCGGCAGCAATGCCGTGTTAACTGCCAGCGATGTCGCCATGGTGCCTAATCCGGGCAGTATCATGCCACCTGAAAAAGTACCGTCAGCTTCGAGCGCGTCTATGGTGGTTGCAGTCCCGCAGGTAACAACCAACAAACGCTCGCCAAAAAAACGATGGCGCGCTCCCACTAAAGAAGCAAAACGATCACTACCTAATTGAGTGGGCTGGGCATAGGCGTTGCGTACACCAGCGCATTCGTGTTGTGCACGAAAAAAATGAATTGCATCGTCTGGCACACCACGCGCAGATAACGTTTTTCGTAATTGCGTAGCGACTGCATCACCAGCGACGTTAGAAATTATTACGCGCTGTATCGTTAGTTGAGACCATGCGTGGTTTAATTTTTCTGATTCGGCGTGAGTCTCATTACCCAACGAATGCCATTGACCAACGACGTGATCACGCTCTGCCCATGCCCACTTGATGCGCGTATTACCGGCGTCAATCAGCAGCAGCATGATGCACTCCGATAGTGTTAGGGAGTTGCGTCGATCGCAAAGAAACATCGCCAGCCATTAGTGTTAGCCGAGCTTGTGCCGTGTCAAGGATCAAAGACCCATTGGCTGTAATGCCACGAGCTATGCCTTCATGCAGTAATTGCCCTCGCTCATGCAACACAACGGGCTGATCTTGGTAGGCATGCAATGTATGCCATCTGTCAATAAACGGGCTTAACCCATGATGATTAAATTCCACCAACATCTCGCATAAAGAATCGGCAATTTTTGCCAGCAACTGATTTCTATCGAGTGACTGATCACTCAAAAAAGCGGTGGGAAAATCAACATCTGCATCGCGCTGCAGATTGGGATGCACATTCATACCCACACCTATCACCGCCCAAATTTTGGACACATTAAGTGAGAGTGGCGCTGTCGCCGTCTCAATTAACACGCCGCCCAGTTTCTTTCCACCCAACAGCAGATCGTTAGGCCACTTTAGTTGTACAGGCCAACCTAATATATGCAAGGCCTCAGCAATGGCTACACCTGTCGCTAACGGCAAACCTGTCATGCGATCTACCGAACCCATAAAGGGCCAGGCCAGTGAAAAACACAAACTATCTCCGGCAGCCGTATGCCAGCTGCGCCCCGAGCGACCGCGCCCGGCAGTCTGGTGCTCGGTAGTCAACAGCAATGGCTCAGTCAAGCCAGATACCCGGGCGCGCAAATCCGAGTTGGTTGACTGGGTCGATGCCAGCACCTCAACCTTCAGTCCGCGCGCTGGCGAACCGATATGGCTAGTTATTTGCTCTGCAATCAAAGGCACACTCATGACTCGCATTGTATCGGTAGCTGCTGCTGCGGGTGACTCCCGAGGCAAACTCCAATACACTCCAGCTCATGCCAGCGCTAAGAACACGTCATTCCGGCGTACCCAAACTTGCAACGAAATTCACCGGCAAAGCCTCTGCATCGGTGCGTATTGCGCTGGTTTTTTATTCGCTGTTGGTGGTGTACGCAAGCTGCTACCCTTTTTCGGGCTGGCATGACAATGGGCTCTTGCCATGGTCTTATCTCACTGAATCCCTGCCGCGCTACTGGACGGCGTTTGACGTTGCGGTCAATATCATTGGCTATATCCCTCTGGGGTTGCTCTCGGTGTTGGCGCTGTATCCGCGGTTGCGCTCGCTTCCCGCAATTGTGGCAGCAAGCGCGTGTGGAATTTTGCTTGCACTGACGCTGGAATCTGTACAAAGTTTTTTACCCTCGCGCGTACCGAGTAATCTTGATCTCATTACCAATGCAGTCGGTACTCTCATAGGCGCTGCGCTGGGTGAATTACTACGTCGACCCATACTCGAGCAAAGCCAATTGCGCGCGCTGCGTCGTTTATGGTTTTCAGAACAAGCTAGCCGAGGATTGATAGTGATTGCGCTGTGGCCCTTAGCGCAGATTTTTCCTCAGCCGTATTTGTTTGGCCATGGACAAGTACTCGATGCTTTCTCCGGTTGGTTATCCGATGTCATTGAAAGTCCCGTCGATGTGGGTCAGTGGCTATGGATTCAGGCCGGCTCAGGCATAGAGCATTATCTGCCCGCTGAAGTGATTATTACTGCCTGCTGTATGACGGGCGCGGTATTGACGCTGCTATGCCAGACTCGCCGCACAGCACCTAAGGCCATGTTAGCCGTACTACTCATGGTTGTAGCAATTACCGTTAAAACACTGGCCCATGCAATTTTGTTTGATCCGGATGATGCCTTTGGATGGTTCACACCAGGTGCTGCCAGCGGCTTGATGATGGGCTTAGTTATGTTGGGTGGGTTATCGTTTGCTCCTGCTACCGCACAACGTCGCGCGGCTATTTTTTCGCTGGGCGTGAGTCTGTTTTTAATTAATATCGCACCGGCCAATCCCTATTTTTTATCGACCATGCAGGAATGGGTGCAGGGAAAATTCCTTAACTTTAATGGCGCAGCTCATTTTTTGTCTGTGACTTGGCCATTATTTGCACTCTGGTTCTTAACGCACAAAACACATGGCCCTGTTGAACACACGTAAGTTTTATAGGGTGCCAGTGTATGATGCTTACCTCGAGTGCCTACCCCCGAAAAACAATTAACCGCTGTCATATCATGAGCGATCAACCCTACTATCAACACCACGTTTTTGTTTGCATTAATCAGCGAGAAGATGGCCGAACTTGCTGCCATGATCGCGGCTCTGCGGGCATACAAGAGTATGCAAAAAAAAGGCTTAAAGCACTGAACATGAATGGTCACGGCAAAGTAAGGATGAACAAAGCCGGCTGCCTTGATCGCTGCGAAGAAGGCCCCGTGATGGTGATTTATCCCGAGGGCGTCTGGTACACCTTTGTCGATCAACTGGATGTGGATGAAATCATTGATTCCCATTTGGTAGGCGGGAAGGTTGTTGAACGTCTGAAAATCTGATCATGAATTCGCAAACGCAGGAATTCACTCTCACCGGCAGTAACGGGCCACTCGAATGCCGGCTGGATAAACCCGAACACTCGCCACGCGGTATTGCACTCATAGCCCACCCGCATCCTTTGTATGGTGGCACGATGGACAATAAAGTTGTCCAGACTCTGGCGCGCGCTTTCATGACTGTTGGCTACGTGAGTGTGCGCATGAATTTTCGTGGCGTAGGAAAATCGGGGGGCACTCACGACGCGGGGCTAGGTGAAACCGATGATATGGCTTTGCTCCATGCTCACATAGCATCTCAGTATCCTGAATTACCCATCGTGTTAGCAGGATTTTCATTTGGCACGTTCGTGCAATCACAATTACATGAGCGCCTCTTAGCTAATGGATCACCGATACAGCGCATGGTGTTGGTCGGTTCAGCGGCGGGCAAGTGGGCTATGCCTGCTGTTCCACCGAATACCTTGGTTATCCATGGCGAAAACGACGACACCATTCCTTTGAGCGATGTGTTGGAGTGGGCACGCCCGCAAGATCTTCCCGTCATCGTCATTCCTGGTGCAGACCATTTTTTTCATCGCAAGCTACATCACATCAAGCAATTAGTTCTCGATTACTGGCGCCTGGCAACTTAGGCGAGCGCTATAATTCGTGTTGTTTCTCCGTATCACTCATCTAAATATCATCGAATGAAAAAATTTCTCGTAGCCTGCGCCGCCTTTTTTACTCTGGGTGCGACTACTGCACAAAATCTACCCCCGCCTACTATTGCAGCACGCTCGTGGTTACTGCTTGATGCAACGAGTCAGCAGGTTTTGGGTTCGCAAGACCCCGATCTACGAATAGAACCTGCATCACTGACAAAAATCATGACGGCGTATCTCGCTTTTTCGGCCGTGCGCGAAAAACGCCTGGATCTGAATCAGACGATTAATGTATCGGTCAATGCCTGGAAGGTCGATGGCGATAGCTCAAAAATGTTCATTGAGCCAAACTCTGCCGTACGTGTGAATGATTTGCTCTATGGCTTAATTGTTCAATCAGGCAACGATGCTGCCGTAGCACTAGCAGAAGCCGTGGCTGGCAGTGAAGCCGCTTTTGCTGACCTAATGAATCGCGAAGCCCAGCGCATGGGCATGAAAAATACGCGCTTTGCCAACCCTCATGGTCTGCCGCACCCAAATAATTTCTCAACAGCACGCGACCTGTCGATACTCGCCTCACGCTTGATTATTGATTTTCCTGAGTTTTATAAAATCTATTCAACTAAAAATTTCACCTACAACCGCATCACCCAGCCAAATCGCAATCGTCTGCTGTGGCTAGACCCTACGGTCGACGGCATGAAGACTGGTCATACGCAAGCTGCAGGCTATTGCCTGATTGCGTCTGCCAGACGTACGAATGGTTCGCATGAGCGCCGACTGATTTCGGTGGTGCTGGGTACGGATTCGGATTCTGTACGCTCACAGGAAAGTCAAAAACTTCTGAATTGGGGATTTTTGAATTTTGAATCCTTCAAAATTTATTCCAAAGGACAGGCTGTTGTGACACCGAATGTATGGAAAGGCTCGCAGAGTGAAATTAAACTGGGCTTTGATCATGATGTGTTTGTTAGTTTGCCACGCGGCTCCAGCGCCAAACTCAGACCTGTCATAGAGCGCACCGATCCTCTGGTGGCGCCCATTGCACAATACAGTCGTGTAGGCACATTAAAAATGATCGCCGACGGCAAAGTAGTCCATGAATTGCCCTTGCAGGCTCTGGAGCAAGTTAATCAAGCAATGATAATTGGCCGAGCATTTGATTCATTACGACTGCTATTTCAACGCTAGGACGAGTGCATGCCTACACCTGCTGATAGCCTGATCGAATACCCTAGCGACTTCCCCATAAAAATTATGGGAGCCACGCACGAGTCCTTTGCTCAAATCATGGTTGAGTTGGTGAGTATTCATGATCCGGATTTTCATGAAGGTAAACTAGAGATGCGGCCTTCAACTAAAGGCAACTACCTTTCATTGACCGTGACTGTCAGAGCAACCAGCCGCGAGCAATTAGATAATTTATACCGCGCCCTTTCGTCGCACCCTATGGTTAAAGTGGTTTTATAACGACCATGACAGAGACGCTGATACAGCAGCGAGGAGTCGAAGCATACGACACCACCTTTGCTGCCATGCGTGCTTTTACCGATGCGCGCACAGCCGATACGAGCAATGAACTCTGGATGGTTGAGCACGCGCCTATATTTACCTTGGGACTGGGTGCTGATCCTGCGCATGTCATTACCCCTCACGATATACCCGTGGTGCAAACAGATCGCGGTGGTGAAGTCACTTATCACGGGCCGGGTCAGGCGGTGATTTATTTGCTTTTTGATCTGCGCCGTCAGTCAAAAAAATTATTGCCACGTGAATTTGTTACCCGAGTAGAGCAAGCTGTGATCGATACGCTTGCGGCGTATAATTTGAACGGAGAACGCCACCCTGGAGCTCCCGGTATTTATATTGCAAACGGTGATCATCACGGCGCGAAAATTGCGGCTCTCGGCTTGAAAATTCGAGGAAACGGTTGTACATACCATGGCGTGTCACTTAATATCGACATGGATCTGCAACCTTTTTCATGGATTAATCCCTGTGGCTATCCAGGATTAGCAACCGTCGACATGAAAACTCTGGGAGTGATTGCCTCTCTGTCTGAAGTACAGCAGTTACTCGCCCTTCATTTGCAAACACAGCTTACCCATCGATAAATCGCATGAGCTCTAACGACATCACACCACCCTATCAAGCAGGCGATAAGCAAAAAGGCGCAGGGAAAACCTCGCGTATTCCTATCAAAATTATTCCTGCTGAAAGACTGCCCAAGCCGGATTGGATACGCGTTAAGGCAGCCTCGCCAAGTACACGTTTTTACGAAATCAAAGATATTTTACGTAGCAATAATTTGGTAACGGTCTGCGAAGAAGCGTCGTGCCCAAATATAGGCGAGTGTTTTGGTAAGGGCACCGCGACCTTCATGATCATGGGTGATAAATGTACCCGCCGCTGCCCGTTCTGCGATGTGGGTCACGGCCGCCCTGATCCGCTGGATACCAATGAACCCGAAAATCTCGCTAAAACTATCGCCTCACTCAAGCTCTCGTACGTCGTAATTACCTCGGTTGATAGAGATGATTTGCGTGATGGCGGAGCAGCTCATTTCGTTGAATGTATACAGCGCGTGCGCGCTTTGTCCCCATCTACACGTATAGAAATACTCACCCCAGATTTTCGTGGTCGCATGGATCGTGCGCTGGAGATTCTTAAGTTAGCACCACCCGATGTGATGAACCATAATCTAGAAACTGTGCCGCGCTTATATCGCGAAGCTCGCCCGGGATCAGACTATGCCTACTCCTTGAATCTGCTTAAGCGCTTTAAAGAATTGCACCCTGATGTGCCGACCAAATCGGGACTGATGGTGGGTTTGGGTGAAACGGATGAAGAGATACTGCAAGTAATGCAGGATTTACGCGATCATCATGTGGATATGCTAACCATAGGCCAGTACTTAATGCCTAGCGGCGATCATCTACCTGTGCGCCGGTATGTGCATCCGGATGTATTTGCAATGTATGAAGAGAAGGCTGTTGCGATGGGCTTTGCCCATGCGGCTGTCGGCGCTATGGTTCGTAGCTCTTACCATGCAGATGTGCAGGCAAAAAACGCTGGCGTTGATTAACTTAGAAGCAGGGTTGGTTTAAAACTAAAATTTTTCCAAGATCTACCGCCAGCAATACCGATTAGATAGCTAACGCTTTTTCTATCAGCTGATGCATGGCAGCGAATTCAGGTATGCCAACATAGCGCTTAAGTATAGTGCCGTCTTTACCGATGACAAACGTAGTCGGCGTGAGCTTGACATCACCAAATGATTTTGCAGCTTGGCCATCAATGTCTAGAGCCACCTTGAAAGGCAACTGGCGGCTCTCAGAAAAATTCAGCACATAGTTAGGCGGGTCGTAACTCATCGCCACTGCGATGAATTCCATACCGCGGCCTGAATATTTTTTATACGTATCTATCATCTCAGGCATTTCCTGGACGCAGGTAGCGCAGCTCGTTGCCCAAAAGTTGACCATCACGACTTTGCCGCGCAGGGACTCCATGGCAATTTGTTCGCCACTCAAGGTTCGAAAGCTAACCGAGGGTGCAGCTTCTTTCTTAAACAAGGACAGAGCTGCAAACAAAACTACGCCGAGAATAGCTAACAGCGTCATGGTTTGTATGATGCTCAGGCCGGCAGTGCGGCGCGGAAAATGACGTGACATGGTGAATTCCTGTGTTAAAACTAAAGCGAGTCTAAGGAAGCACTGATTAAATAAAAATCAGATATTTCGCGAGTAATGGGCCGAAACTAACTGCTTGATTTGATTAGCCCCGCGTCGCACAGCTGCGCTGGCTCGCCATAAAATACGCAATAAATCAGCATATCCCTAATTATAGGCTAGTCGCGTACCGCTTAAAGTTGAGCTGGCTGA
>JAULVH010000182.1:32221-43642 GCA_032111105.1 Burkholderiaceae bacterium
CATCTTCGGTGATGTACTCGAATAGCTTGACGACTTTTCTGATTTTGCTAGCAGCATTGCTAGCGACTTCAGCCGCCAGTTTACCTTCACGCTTAGTGACCCGGCCCATCAGATACACCACACCTCTGTCTGTGTGAACTTTGAATGCACTGATATATAAATCTTTTGTATCAACGATAGATGCTTTTACTTTACTCGAAATAAGTAAATCGTTCGATCGTGCACCCAGACTAGATACTGGTGCGATTTCAAGATCGTTTTCGATTTTCTTAACGCCGTCGATAGTTTTAACTTGCTGCTCAACCTCGGCTTTCATCTTTTCGTCTTTCACTTCACCCGTTAAAAGAACTATACGGTTAAAGCTATTAACGGAAACACGGCCCTGATCGCCAGTGATTTTTAACGCACGACCTTCTGCCTTAAGCACTATTGCTGCATCATCTGTCTGAGAACCCAGACTGCGTCTGTCAGTTGCTGACATCGTACCCAAAACGGTGCCGCCCACCATAACGGGAAGGCAGCCTTGCAAACTCACTGCGAGTGCTGCGGACCACGTAATTACTATCAACGGTTGCCGTAATAATTTAAGCAAGTTGAGAACTTGTGCGCTGGATTTCATTCTGAATCTCCTCCGAAAAGTGCGACATCTATACCATCGCAAAGGCAATTGACTATCAATAAATGAACTTCTTGTATTCGGGCGGTGCGCTCATAAGAAACACCTATGTGCACATCCGCATCGGTTAGCATCCGCGGAATATTGCCGCCACTGGCGCCCGTTAATGCAACCACGCGCATATCGCGCTCTAATGCTGCATCGATTGCGGCCACCACATTGGCCGAAGCACCCGACGTAGATATCGCCAACAAGATATCGCCGGCCTGCCCATAGGCTTGTACCTGTTTGGCGAAAATATCGCCAAAACCATAATCATTACCCACGGCTGTCAGTATGGATGAATCGGTAGAAAGCGCCATAGCGGGCAAGGGCAGTCGCTCACGCTCGAATCGGCCGACTAGCTGAGCCGAAAAATGCTGGCAAAAAGCCGCCGAACCACCATTTCCGCAGGCTAGTATGCGGCTGCCATTTGACAGCGCTGTGAACATCAACTCTATGGCCTGTGCAATAGACTGCGCTAATTCTCCAGCCAACTGAATTTTCAGCTCAGCACTTTCGTTGAAATGATTAATGATGCGTTGCTTGCTCATGATGGGCTGATTATAAATGCTGCTATGAATTCAACGTCGCTTTGATTTATCTTATTTGCAGTACTTGCCTGCTCGCTAGCCTACTCGCTTACCGACTCATGACTGCACGCAGCCACGACAGCTTGTCACCATCTATGGCCACCACATCAAAACGGCACGTGGGTTGCGAGCGATATCGCATCAAATAATGTTCGGCAGTTCGCCATAGTCGCTGCTGCTTTGCCGGGCTGACGCTGGCAGCGGCCCCGCCAAAGTTGGAATTGGTTCGCAAGCGTACCTCAACAAACACCAGCAGCGGCCCTTCTGTCATGACCAGATCAATCTCGCCAAATCGGCAAGCATAATTGCGTGTCACGCATACTAGGCCCTGTTGCTGGAGATAGACAAGTGCTCTATCCTCGGCCAACCTGCCTTGCATAGCCTTATTTGTCTGTTTATTCATACTTGGCGACGACTCGTAGTCACTGTTTTGTACAATCGCGTGTTGACCGATATATGACGTCCAAAACAGTCACCATTATTAAATTAACCTACTGATGCCCACACCTTCTGCTTCACCCCTACTTGCCAGCCTGGCACAGCTAACCAGCGATCTGGAGCAGCAACAGTTTCCCGAAGGGGCATTGTATGTGGTCGCCACGCCCATAGGAAATGTTGCTGACATCAGTCTGCGTGCATTGAAAGTACTTTCACTGGTTAATGCCGTCGCTTGTGAAGATACGCGCAACACTGGGCAGTTAATGTCTCGATTGGGCTTGTCTACGCCACTGTTTTCTGCCCATCAGCACAATGAACGTGAGTCTGCCGAAAAAATTGTAGCGCGACTGCAAAAAGGTGAGCGCGTCGCCCTGGTTTCAGATGCCGGCACTCCCGCAATATCTGATCCTGGCGCGCATGTAGTGGATGCTGTGATTAAAGCCGGATTACGCGTGATTCCCATTGCCGGCGCTTGTGCTGGTCTGGCAGCCTTATCCGTTAGCGGTTTGGTTGCTAATGAATTTCATTTCATAGGATTTTTACCCAGCAAAGCATCGCAACGCGCACAACTGTTATCGAGATTGGATCACTTGCCGGCCACCCTAATCATTTATGAAGCTCCCCATCGAATTCTTGAGGCCGCAGAAGCATTAACAACGGCATTTGGTGATACGCGATGCGTGGTAGTTGCACGCGAAATCTCTAAATTATTTGAGCAAATCCACCGCTGCAAAGTCAGTGAATTAACTGCCTGGTTAACTACCACGCCTGATCATCAAAAAGGTGAATTCGTATTGCTGATTGAAGCAGCGGAAGTAAGCGATCAACCCGATATGTCAGAGGCCACACGGGTGCTCAACATACTGTTGGAAAGTCATACTGTGAGTCAAGCCGCTGCACTGGCTGCACGCATTACGGGCTTGAAGAAAAATGCATTGTATGAATTAGCTCTCAAACTACAACCGAGCGACGAATAAATCGTTAGTGCAAACGCAAGCAATGAAGCTTCGTTAGCAGACGAATTATTTTTGTACGATCGCTGTTTGAATCTGCGAAATCTCTTTCAATACATCTGCAGCTGTTTTTGCGCTCTCGCGCGATAAAAAAGGGCCGCTATGCAAACGATACAAACCACCTGTTTGCACGATGACGGGCTCAGGTAACTCTTGCGGCCAACCTGCGAGCAATCGCACCCGCATAGCATCGGCATTATGCGTTTGTGCATAGGCTCCGAACTGAAGGAAAAATCCTCCTCCCTCTGCAGCAACGGGCGGTGTGCTGCCATTAGCCAAGCGCACCATAGGGTCGGGCGACTCTGCTGCTTTGGCGAGTACACCTTTGCGGCGCTTCTCTTCCTGAATACGCGCAATTTCGTCCGGCAAAATACGTTCAACTTCTAACTCTGCGCTTCCAGCGTGTACATAATCTAATTTCAGCGCTGCCGTGTACGACAAATCAATAATGCGCGAAGCATGAAAAGGGCCGCGATCATTGATGCGAACGATCACCTGCTTACCATTGCGCAGATTAGTAATACGCGCATAGGATGGAATAGGTAGGGTAGGGTGCGCTGCCGTCATCTTGAACATGTCGTAAATTTCGCCGGAAGCGGTTCGTTGGCCATGGAATTTTTTTCCATACCAACTACCTTTGCCTCGCTGCATATACGGCCGTTCATCCGTGATCGGTGTGTATGTCTGATCTAAAACGCTATATGGTTTACTGGGGCCTTTGGCGATAGGCTCATTTTTGGGCTCTGCGTCTGGCGTATCAACTAAGCCGTCGGGAATGGTATCTGCTGGGCCATCGTCCTTGTAATACCCTCCTGGCTTTTTAACTTCTGCGCTAGCTGATTTGGGGGCAGTGGCTGTTGAGGGTGTAGCAGATGAGGCTGGAGATGCGGAGTTAGAAGCGGTGGATGACGAGCTTGAAGGCGCAGGCATGGAGCGCCGCACAGGTTCATCGCGCTCGCTCAAATCTATCGTGCTACACGCAGATAATGCAAACGCTGCGATCGCACTTACCAATCCTGCTGAAATCCGTCGTGCGTTAAAGTAATCTGTGTAACTTATTCGTTTATGCACGACAGCCTCTCAGGTCTGTACTAATTTGCGATGGCGCTGAATACTCATCAGCGTTCCTACACCTAAACTCAAGGTTACAAAAGCGGTACCACCGTAACTCACAAACGGTAGTGGAACACCCACCACCGGAAGTATGCCGCTGACCATACCCATGTTCACAAACACATACGTAAATATGGATAAGGTGAGTGACCCTGCGAGCAAACGAGAAAATAGTGTCGGTGCATTCGCAGCTATGATCAAGCCTCGGCCAATCAACAGCAAATACAAAACTAAGAGAACACCATTTCCAAGCAAGCCGAATTCTTCGGAGAATACGGCGAAAATAAAATCGGTCGTGCGCTCTGGTATGAATTCCAGATGTGACTGCGTCCCGTTGAGCCAACCCTTGCCTATCAATCCACCCGAACCTATCGCTATCGTTGATTGAATAATGTGAAAACCTTTTCCTAGCGGATCTGATGTGGGATCAATTAAGGTCATGATGCGATGACGCTGATAGTCATGCAGCAGTGTCCAGAACAAGGGCAAACTGGCCAGACCCACAATACCCAACCCAATAATCAAACGCCACGACAGGCCTGCCAGAAAGATCACAAAAAAACCTGCTGAAGTCACCAATACAGCGGTACCTAAATCAGGCTGACGCATGATTAGCCCGACAGGTAGTGCGAGCAGTAGACCGGCCATTAAAAAATCACGCCAACGTATCATGCCTTCACGTTTTTGAAAGTACCAGGCCAACATTAATGGCAAGGCAAGTTTCATGATCTCGGAAGGCTGAATGATGAAACCTACATTCAACCAACGTCTGGCGCCATTTTTAATCAATCCAAACAGGGCTACACCCACCAATAACGACAGGCCCACAATATAAATCGGCACAGCAAAGCGCATTAATTTTTGCGGCGGAATCATCGCAGCTATCCACATAACCGTAATGCCGATTGCGATATTGCGTAGATGGCCTTCAAAGCGTCCGGGGAAATTCCATGCTGCTGACGATACAGCCAGACAACCCAGCAAAAGAATCAAGCTGAGTATGATCGTTAGAGACCGATCGAAGATAAAGAAACGGCGCTTGACTGTTTCGAGTACGGGATAGCGCCCTCCCTGATAACTCATCATTGCGGCGCACCCCGACTTGGATCAGCGGGCTTCGCGCTGGGCTTAGTTGCCTCTGCTTTGATTGCTTCAGTCTTTGCGCTTGACTTAACTATTTCAGGCTTAGTTGCATCTAGCTTAATTGCGTCAGGCTTAGTTGCGTCAGGCTTTGTTGCGTCAGGCTGCGCAGGATTATCGGACACCTTAACTACAGGCTTGGCAGGCTCATCGGGTCTCTTGCCTGTCAAATAGTAGTCCATCGCCATACGCGCTATCGGAGCCGCAGCAGCCGCACCAAAACCTGCATTCTCGACAATCACCGCCAGTGCAATTCTGGGTTTATCTGCTGGTGCGAAAGCGATGTATAGCGAATGGTCACGCAAACGTTCTGAAATTTTACTGGCATCGTACTTAACACTTCTACTCAAGGCGGCCGCCTGAGCAGTTCCTGTTTTGCCTCCTGATACATACGGTGCATTTGCAAATGAACGCGCGGAGGTACCTTCTTTAGTCACGCCTATCATGGCTTGCTTGATGAAATCTATGTTGTCTTGTTTGAGAGGGATGCGATAGCTTTCTTTCTGGACGGTGAGCTTGCGCACTTTGGTAGTGCCGCTCTCAACCATTTTGACCAAATGTGGCTTCATGACTACGCCGTTGTTACTTAGGTTAGAAACAGCGTGCGCCAACTGTAACGGTGTGAATGAATTGTAGCCCTGCCCGATACCCACAGAAATCGTTTCGCCGGCATACCATTTTTGCTGCTCAGGTTTTTTATACGTCGACCGCTTCCATTCTTGCGAGGGCAGCACACCACGTCGCTCGTTTTCTAAATCGATGCCCGTTAGCTGACCAAAACCCAAAGGCTTCATGAAATCATGAATAGCATCAATGCCTAAATCATTCGCCAAATTGTAGTAGTAGGTATTACAGCTTTGCACGATCGATTTATACATATCGACACGGCCATGACCACCTTCTTTATCGTCGCGAAATTTATTATTTCCGAACCAAAAATAGCCAGGATCGAAGATAGCCGCTTCCGGCGTGCGCTTACCCAATTCTAAAGCCGCCAGCGCCATGTAGGGTTTGAATGTTGAACCCGGGGGGTAGCTACCAATCAACGGACGATTGAGCAAGGGCTTGTCGAGTGAAGTATTTAATTCTTCCCAACTTTTTGCATCAATGCCCTCGACAAATAAATTCGGATCGAAGGTCGGCATAGAAACATATGCCAATATGTCTCCGGTAGAAGGCTCTATGGCTATTAATGCCCCACGTCTGTCGCCAAAAGCGCGCTCTATGATTTTTTGCAGCTCGATATCAACCGACAATATCAAGTTGTTGCCTGAGGTGGGCGCTGTGCGGGATAAATTACGTACCGCACGACCACCGGCCGATACTTCAATCTCATCGTAACCAGTAATCCCGTGCAGCTCTCTCTCGTAACTTTTTTCTATGCCTTCTTTACCTATGTATTCTGTACCACGGTAGTTGGCTGCATCGTCGCCACCTTCTAAACGCTCGGCTTCTGTTTTGTTAACACGCCCGATGTATCCAATCATATGTGAGGCTGTTTGCCCCAAAGGATATTGGCGAAACAAACGCGCTTGTATATCCACACCGGGGAAACGATAGCGTTGCGCGGCAAAGCGCGCAACTTCTGCATCGCTTAAGCGCGTACGAATAGGAAGGCTTTCAAATGTTTTTGATTCTTCCATCAAGCGACGAAATCGCTTGCGATCTTTGGGCTGTATGTCGACTAACTGACCCAGCTCATCAATCACCACATCCAGATTTCGTTCTATCTTGGCAGGGGTAATCTCCAGGGTATAGGCAGAAAAATTTCGCGCTAAGACTACGCCATTTCTGTCGACGATCAATCCGCGATTAGGGACTGCAGGCACGACAGAAATACGATTACTTTCAGCACGCTCAAAATACTCGCTATGCCGAACCGCTTGCAGCCAAAGAAACCGCAGCATCAATAAACCAAAACAAACGAACACCATCAAGCCTGCTACAGACAGGCGCAGTCTAAATAGTTGTATTTCGCGTTCGGTATCTTTAATTTCTGTCATTGCTGGCCGTAATGAACGGTCTGTACTTTTAGCGTTAAAACGAGATCAAATAGGGCGTGTTTCATCGCGGTCCACGGCACGTCGTTGAGGCGCCAACAATAGCCAACAAACCACTGGCCAAATTATGGTGGCGACTATGCTTTGTGCGAAATACAACCAACCCGGCAGTTTGCCTGTGACTGCCAACTGTATGAGCATCTGTACGATTTGCATTACCACAAGTAATGGCAACACATGCAGCGCCTGCACCGATGGACGAAACCAAAGTACACGGCGGTGAATAGTGATCGCAAAATACGACAGTAATGTGTAGGCGAGTGCGTTTTCGCCTAACAGCGAAGCGCTATGTACATCCATCACCAAGCCCATCAAAAAGGCAATGCCTATGCCTACTTTGCGTGGTTGATAGATGCTCCAAAAAATCAATGTTAGCGCAACAAAATCAGGCACCCATCCCCAGCTACCCCATGGGAATAGATTCATGAAAAAGGCGGCTATCAGGCTAAATCCTATAAAGGCAGGATTTACCGGCAACAGTATGTGGTCGCGATCTATCATGGTGCTTCCGGGTCTTTGCGGCGTTTGCGTGAATCGGTCGGCGTCGGTGCTTCCACTGGCGGTGGCGGTGCGGGCATTTGTTTGGCGTCTGCTAACAAGACCAGTAGCTGGCGATGTCGGGCTATTCCTGCAGTAGGCTGCAAAAGTATGCGTGCAAAGGCGTCTGATGTTTTGGCATCAACTGACACAACGGTAGCAACGGCCAAGCCCGTCGGATAAACGCCGTCTATACCCGAGGTGAGCAAGACGTCGCCTCGTTGAATATCTGCATTCGACGCCATAAAACGCAATTCAAGTACACCGGTCTGACCGCGACCGTAGGCTACGCTGCGTACGCCGCTGCGAAGTACCTGAACCGGAATAGCGTGATCTTTATCGGTGAGGAGCGTGACTTCGGATGTAAACGGAAACACCCGGGTCACTTGACCAATAACGCCTAAGTCGTCAATGACGGGCTGACCTGGTTGTATTTGGTGACTCGATCCACGATCGATGATGATCTTGCGGGAAAATGGGTCGCGCGCGTCGTACAAAATTTCAGACATGACTGACTTCAAGCTCAATCGCTCAGAAGCCGCCAGCAATTTGCGTAAATGAGCATTCTCAGCGAGCAGTTCCTGGCTTTGCTGCAATTGCTGCGCGTTGAGTACCTGCTGTTCACGCATGCGCTCGTTTTCTGACTTTAACGAAGTCAGTGAAGTGAAATAATCACTGACTGCAAAAATCGCATCTCGCGGCAACATAGCCACTACCTGCAAGGGGTAGAGCGCAACTCCCACAACCTGACGCACCGCCGCCAGTGCTTTCAGATGCGAATCAGCCATAAGCAGGCCCACGGCTATGAGCGCAAAGAACAGCATCTTGGCGCGCGCCGAAGCACCTTGCTTAAAGAGTGGTGGTGGGGTGTATTCCATCAGAATGAAACTTTAAACCAAGTAGAGGCAATTAGTGCAGCAAGGCAATATAAATAGGCGCGCTCCCAGCCCACCCCCCGAAGTCCGGGAAGCCGGCCAGTAGCAATAGAGGGAGGGTTGGAGTTACGGCTGAGAGTATGAAGCTGACAGCCGAGACGCATTTACTCGTAGGAGAAGAGTGAGCCTAGTTTGTCCATGCGCTCTAGTGCCATGCCCGAGCCGCGTACTACGCACGTCAGCGGATCTTCGGCTACCAGAACGGGCAGACCCGTTTCTTCCATCAACAAGCGGTCCAGATCACGCAACAAAGCACCGCCACCGGTCAGCATCATGCCTTTTTCGGCAATATCAGCACCCAATTCAGGTGGCGTTTGCTCAAGTGCATTCTTGACAGCAGAGACGATGCTGTTAAGCGGGTCTGTCAGCGCCTCGAGTACTTCATTGCTGGAGATGGTGAACGAGCGGGGAATACCTTCAGAGAGGTTACGGCCCTTAACTTCCATCTCGCGAACTTCGGTTCCCGGGAAAGCTGAACCAATCTGCTTTTTGATGGTTTCAGCGGTTTGCTCGCCAATCAACATGCCGTAGTTGCGGCGGATGTAGTTAACAATCGCTTCATCGAATTTATCGCCACCCACGCGCACCGAGCCTTTGTAGACCATGCCGCCCAGGGAGATGATGCCTACCTCGGTAGTACCACCACCGATATCGACCACCATAGAACCTGTGGCTTCTGACACTGGCAAGCCAGCGCCTATGGCTGCGGCCATCGGCTCTTCAATCAGGAAAACCTGAGAAGCACCGGCGCCCAAGGCTGACTCACGAATCGCACGGCGCTCAACCTGGGTAGAACCGCAGGGTACGCAAATGATGATACGAGGTGAGGGTTTAAACAGCTTGGTGTCATGCACCATGCGAATGAACTGCTTGAGCATCTGCTCGGTAACGGTGAAGTCGGCAATCACGCCATCTTTCATAGGGCGAATAGCTTCGATATTGCCTGGTACCTTACCCAACATTTGCTTGGCTTCTTTACCGACGGCCTGAATATTTTTCTTGGCATTGGGACCGCCCTGCTGGCGTATGGCCACCACAGAGGGTTCGTCCAAAACGATTCCCAGTCCGCGAACGTAAATCAGGGTGTTCGCTGTACCCAGATCAATCGCCAGGTCGTTCGAAAAATAACTACGGAGGAATCCAAACATGAAATCGTGTCCTTATGAGCCGGTAATTTGAAAATACCGACTGAGAAATTGCTCATCTACCGCAAAAAACTGTCCTGCCGAGGTTTTGAAGCGCGCTGCAGCTACCAGATGCTCATCAAGACAAGGGCCAAAAGATTGATTTGCCCGGTGATCCGGCACTACGCTCACCAATACCATTTAACAAGACGCGCTAGCGGTCTTTAACCAGACATTCTACCTTATAATGCCCTTCAAATTGACCGTCAGAAACGCTAAAAATTGAAATGTTTGGCGTTCTTTCTGCCCTAAAAGCGGCTCCAGGTGCTGTTTACCATTTTTTAATCCCTGCATTTCACAGCTAACGACCACTTGTCTCATGTCCCTGACCCTAAACGATATTGCCCGGCTATCTATGTTGTCACAACTAGATCTAAATGCTCAGCAAGCCGATGATGCACTCGACAAATTGAACAGTATTTTTGCTCTGGTTGAGCAAATGCGCGCGGTCGACACCACCGGCGTCGTCCCTTTGTCGCATCCGATTGCCGCCTGGAAGGATGACGTTGCGTTGCGCCTGCGCGAAGACCACGTCACCGAACCTAACCGTCGTGAGGACTACCAAAAGCCTGCACCGGCCACTCAAGACGGTTTGTATCTGGTACCCAAGGTCATCGATTAGTTATTCCCGCCGTCGCACACCAGCGACGCGGCCTAAACCAAAGCGGCTCATTCGTTCATGCATAAGCACACACTGACAGAACTCTCCACGCTGCTGAAAAATAAAAAAATTTCAGCACTCGAATTAGCGCAGCTCTATCTTCAGCGCATCGCCTCCAGCGAACTCAACGCGTTCATAGACGTGCAGCCTGAACTCACCCTGGCACAAGCCAAACTTGCCGATGAACGTATCGCACGCGGTGAAGTAACGCCATTGACAGGTTTACCCATCGCTCACAAAGATATTTTCGTCACGCGCGACTGGACCTCAACCGCCGGTTCCAAGATGCTTTCTGGCTACACCAGTCCATTTGATGCGACTGTGGTGGAACAGTTCCGCAACGCAGGCATGGTAACGCTAGGTAAATTGAATTGCGATGAATTTGCCATGGGCTCTGCCAATGAAAATTCATTTTTTGGCCCTGTAAAAAATCCATGGGACACCACAGCTGTCCCCGGCGGTTCCTCTGGCGGATCAGCTGCAGCCATCGCTGGCGGCCTTGCCCCGGCGGCAACGGGTACTGATACCGGCGGCTCTATACGTCAGCCAGCTGCGCTATGCGGTATAACTGGCATTAAGCCTACCTATGGAAGCGTGTCTCGCTACGGCATGATTGCTTTTGCATCGTCGCTAGATCAAGGCGGCCCTATGGCATGGACAGCGGAAGATTGCGCTTTACTACTCAACACCATGATAGGTTTTGATCCACGCGATTCAACTTCCATCGAGCGCGAACAGGAAGATTTTTCGCGCAATTTATCTGATCCCATTAAAGGATTGAAGATAGGTGTGCCTAAAGAATATTTAGGCGCCGGCCTTGCCAGCGATGTGGCCGATGCGGTGCAAGCCGCCTTAAAAGAATACGAAAAACTGGGCGCAACTCTCGTCGAGATTTCATTACCAAAAACCTCGCTGGCTATCCCTGTTTATTATGTGATTGCACCGGCTGAAGCGTCATCCAATCTTTCGCGCTTTGATGGCGTGCGTTACGGATATCGCGCAAAAAATTACACCGACTTGTCAGACATGTACCGCAAGACACGCGCTGAAGGTTTTGGTGACGAAGTTAAACGCCGCATACTGGTTGGCGCG
>JAULVH010000183.1:0-19978 GCA_032111105.1 Burkholderiaceae bacterium
CAAGAGCGCGCATTAGATATTTTGCAATTCAAGCTCGATGTGCTCTGGCAGATTTCGGATGCTATCGAAAAAGCTTATCCATAACGATCCGGACATTTCATATGAGTGAGCTCACTGCAAAACCTAAATTAGCACGTCTGTTTCGTATGCAGTATGAAGAAGCGCAGCAAGGGTATGTACTTCTTTATCCTGAAGGTATGGTGAAGCTAAATCAGAGTGCGTCGGAAATTTTAAAGCGGTGTGATGGTGAACGCGATGTGCTCGCCATCATCGCTGATATAGAACAGTCGTTTAACGCCACGAATCTTGAAAAAGATGTGACCGGATTCTTAGAAATTGCTACTGAGCGAGGTTGGATTGTCTGATTTATCTGAAACTAAGCAACTACCGCCACCATTATGGTTGCTGGCCGAAATCACGTATCGCTGCCCACTGCACTGCGTGTTTTGCTACAACCCGCTAAATTATGCGGAAAACAAAAAAGAACTCACTACCGATCAGTGGAAAGATGTTTTGCGTCAGGCACGCAAAATGGGCGCAGCGCAGCTGGGCTTTTCAGGTGGCGAGCCGTTGGTACGTGATGATCTCGAAGAGTTGATCGGAGAAGCGCATCAGCTGGGCTACTACACGAATTTAATTACCTCCGGTGTGGGCTTAACAGAAGAGCGTATCTCCAACATGAAGAAGCTGGGGCTGGATCACATACAGCTTTCATTTCAGGATTCGACTAAGGAGATGAATGATTTCCTCTCCAGCACCAAGACTTTTGAGCTAAAAAATCGCGTTGCCAAGCTCATAAAAAAATATGATTACCCCATGGTGCTCAATGTTGTTTTGCATCGATACAATTTAGATCATATCGGTCGCATTATCGAGATGGCCGTAGAGATGGGTGTGGAATATCTCGAACTGGCTAACACTCAGTATTACGCCTGGGCGCACGTCAATCGCGATCAGTTAATGCCGACACGTGAGCAGTTAGTACGTGCTGAAGCTATCGTAAATGAATACCGGGCTAAATTAGGTAACAAGCTACGTTTGTTATTTGTGGTGCCTGATTATTTTGAAGAAAAACCTAAGGCCTGCATGAATGGCTGGGGCTCGGTATTTTTAGCTGTTGCTGCTGATGGTTCGGCCTTGCCTTGCCACGCAGCGAAAACTCTGCCGGGATTAACATTTCCGAATGTGACTGAAGAAAAACTCGACGACATCTGGTATCGCAGCGATGCATTTAATCGCTACCGTGGTTTTGAGTGGATGAAAGAGCCTTGCCGCAGTTGTTCAGAAAAAGAAAAAGATTTTGGTGGTTGTCGCTGTCAGGCGTATGCCTTACTGGGAGACGCTGAAGCCGCTGATCCAGTATGTGTCAAATCTCCGCATCATGATGACGTGAAAAAAATCGTGCTTCATGCAAGCGTCGCTGCTGCACAAGACAAGCCATTGATTTACCGTAACGATGCAAACTCAACTAAGTACGCCACCATACCGATAAGGGATGCGCGCGATACGTTCGTCTGAGTCGCTTTTGCTGAAATTAAAAAGGGCGGATGGTTATCCGCCCTTTTTTTATCTGATCAGACTGTGCAACGGTGTTATCTGAGGCTTTATGAATAACGCAGTGGCCTCTGATAATTACTAATGCGTTATTCGTTCGCTGCCGCTGTTCTGGCGATGTAGTGTTTATAGCCGTGAGCACGTAATTCGCAGGCAGGACACGATCCGCAACCATAACCCCACGCATGTAAAGTATCGCGTTGGCCCAGATAGCAGGTGTGTGTTTCAGTACGTATTAATTCCACTAAGGCTTTGCCACCCAGAGTATCAGCCAGGGTCCATGTGGCGGCTTTGTTTAGCCACATCAACGGCGTCTCGAGGTGCATGTCAGTTTGCATGCCTAGCTGCAGTGCATGTTCAAGTGCGCGCAGGGCATCATGGCGACAGTCGGGATAACCAGAGTAATCTGTTTCGCACATACCGCCCACCAGCGTTTTAATTCCACGTCTATACGCAAGTGCTGCAGCGACAGTAAGAAATAATAAATTTCGACCGGGTACAAAGGTATTAGGTAAACCGTTTTCTTGCATAACGATTTCTGTATCGCGTGTTAATGCGGTCTCTGAGATATCGCCCCGTATTCCCAGATCAAGCACGTGATCATCTGCTAATCGGCTGCCCCACTCGGGATTGAGCTGCTGCAGAGCAGAAATAACTACTGGTCGGCGTTCAAGTTCAATATGGTGTCTTTGCCCATAGTGAAATCCCAGTGTTTCAACATGCTCATAGCGCGACAGTGCCCATGCCAGACACGTGGCAGAGTCTTGACCTCCAGAAAAAAGTACCAGAGCTGAGCTACTCACTTTTTTTGTATCCTATCGAGCGTCTGTTCTATGGTGTCGCCATTTTCTTCTGAAAATCGTATGCGTACCGGAAGCCAATCCATGGCAGGCGCAAGCCAGATATCCACTTTGGGTGCTTTAGAATGTTCTAGTGGCAGATGAACCAAATGCAGGCTATCAACTTCACCTAGAGACGTACGTAAACGCTCTTTTTCACTGACAGTAAAAGTCCATGCTTCACCACCACGATGTCCAATCACAAAAAATTTCCAGGGAGATCCGGCATTAAATCGTGCAGGTGCAGCTCTCACCATAGACACTAATTGCCATAGCACGCTGATGCGGTCTTGTTCATTACCTTCGAGTTTTAATGATGCTGTGTCATTGGGAAAAATAATACTGCCAGCTTGACGATCAAAATTTACCGTGACAGCTTCTTTACGAAAACGCTTGGAGTAAAAACTGGCTGGTTGCAATTGACGACGCTCTACATTGCCTTCACTACGTTCAGACAGTAACAACCCTATCAGTGGGCTGCGCGTATCGAATTGCAACCGATATTTGGGTGATGTGTACTGCCAGTCTATAGAGCCACTGCCCTCAAGAGAGAGGCCTTGAATATTGGCGCGTATGAGGTAGTCCAGTTTTGCTGATGGCGGAGGATTAATTTTATCTTGAGCATGCGTCGTAGATGCGATGCCAAGCCACAGTAAAACAATCGAAGCGCGTAACCATAAATTTTTTGTCATACGAAATAGCTATTTGAGATGAAATTTTTCTAGCGTCATGGTGAGATTCGCACCAGTACGATTTCCATACATAATTTTTACCGGATACCATTCTTTTTCCGGCGCAAGCCATAAATCGATTTGATAATCAAAACGATTTTCTACCGGTACCAATATCCAATGCCACGCAGCGAAATTTCCGTCAGTGAGTGTCAAATTTTCTATGCCACTGATTTGTACTCGCCAGCGATCAGCTGCCTTGGTGCCAGCAATAATGGTTTCAAATGTGAGACCAGGTTCTAGTTTGGCAGGGTCGCCGCGTGCTACGCCCACGAGCTGCCAAATAATGCTGCCACGATCTTGCTCACTACCTTGAATTTCATGTACGGCAGTCGACGCTGAAAAGCTGATGGTTTTACGTTCGCGTACAAAATGCGTTTGTGTAGCAGATTTACCTATGCGTTTTTCATGATACAGCTCCGGCAGTATGCCAGCTTTGCCAAGTTGCCCGCTACTTTGGTAGCTCAGTAAAGACAGAAATAGTGCACTGGCTTCACCTTTGACGGTATAGGCCTCGCCGTTTTGTTGCCACAGTATGCTGCCACTTCCTGAGAGGCTGCGTGTTCCTTGCATTGCACGCGCGGTATAAACTAATTCTGCCGAGGGCGGCAGGCTGATTTTTTCAAAAAGCGCGATATTTCCATTTGCTGTGGTGGCAGTCTCAGACTCGGTCTTTTTATCTGTAACAGTGTTAGCAGTACTATCGTTGACGACAGCCGACGCTAAATTGCTCTCGCCAGGGGTTTGAACTTCAGCAGCAGGTACGTGTGTGCGATTACCCTCAGCATCATTTGCTATGGCAGCAGCAGAGGGTGGAGAAATCGTGGGTGGTTCTTGCGTGTTAGGTGCTGCAGCTTCAGTTACTGGTGTGGGTGGAGTTTGTTTTGTTGCTACCTGAGCAGGCGGCGTTGAAACAGATGGCTTCGATGTGGACAGAGTGACTGTTATTGTTTCCGCATCATTATCAGCATCGAGCAGCTGTATGATTTCCAAGCTATCGCGCGTCCACTGTATTACTATCATCGTGATGACCACGGCGGATAACCAGGTTTTGCGGCTGGAGGGCCAAAGAGCCATGAGTAAGGAACGCATAGTCATAATGGTAGTGTATGGGCCTACTAGTCAGGGGTTGTAGGCGGTAACATTTTTAAACATTTAGGTAAATGCTGATTCAAAGTGAATTTTATGGCCAGCCAGCCACCGCAGCTGTGCGACGCGGAGCAACATAAATGCACGGGTTGACTTGGTTCCTAACTCAAGAAATGTCTCATTTTTTAATTAAACAGTTCTTCCTTAGCTTTGGTTAATTACTCAGACGCGTCGGGTTTTATTTTAATGACAGCTTACTCATGCTGGAATCAGAGTTTTAATTTGAGGTGTATCTGGTGAGTTAGGGTTTATGCGTACTTGCGGCCGTCCGTCTGCTACTCTCATGGGAGATGCCAGTCGGCCTAAAGCATGGTCAGGTCTTTAATTTTAAGTTGGAGGAAGCTATGGCGGATACTAAGTCCAGTACATCGGGAGCAGGTGGCATGAATGACACACTGGAGTTTGTCCGTAATTTCTGGGGCTCGATGAAAATTCCCGGCATGGCTATGCCCTCCATATCACCAGATGATCTGAATAAACAGATTGCCGATCTCAAGGCCGTAGAATCCTGGCTGCAGATGAACATGAATATGTTACGTGGCACCATACAAACTCTGGAGGTACAAAGCGCTACACTGACAGCACTTCATTCCATGAGTGAAAGCTTCGCAAAAGCCGCCAGCCCTTCACCATCTGGCCCTGAACCAGCGCGTAAAGAATATCCCGGTGAGCAAAGCATGGGATCTGGCGATGGAATTCCCAGCCCATCTGAATTCGCCGCTCATTTGTCTAATCCAGCGGCCTGGTGGAACACCGTGCAGGAAAATTTTTCTCAAGCAGTAAATCAGGCAATGACATCTGAGAAAACCCCCACCGCAAAGCCTGCGGCAACTCCCAAAAAACGCGCCCCGCGCAAGACCAAGGCGCCAACAAAAAAATAACAGGGCACTTTGGGGAATGCTGATTTAGGGTGAATTTTATGCCTAGCCAGCGTAGCTGTGCGACGCGGGGTTAAGCAAATCAAGCACTTAGTTTCGGTCCATTGCTCGCGAAATATCTGATTTTTATTTAATCAGTGCTTCCTTAGCTCGGTTCCCAGCATAAGAAGCGCCTCGATATTTATTTGATCGGTGCTTCCTTAGTTCAGTTTCTTGCCATACGTTTTAGGAAGCGCATCAGTGCGCCTAAAACGGGAAGCTTTTCATATAGCTCTTCTGCTGCATCCCAGTAATCACGATGAAATTCTACGCGTCCATCATCAGCAAATCGTATATGCGTAGCGCCGCGTATACATTGTTCTTCGGCTGAAAAACGTTTCATACGAAATAAAAAATCCCAGGTCAAAAATGCCTGATCATCTTGCAGCACGCTACCCGTGACCACAAATCGTGGCGCATCGACCTGCGTAAACATGTGAGTAAAGATGGGTGTAATTTTTTCTATCCCGCGCACTTCATTAAACGGATCTTTGAAATACGCATCCTCTGTATAAAGCTCGGCCAGACGATGAATGCTATCAACGGCAATATGATCAAAGAAATGAATCACTGCCTCCAGATGCTGTTGGTGATTCATAAACCCGTCACTTTATGTATTAAATAAAAATACCAACGGTAGGGAAGCAGCCGTGCAAATCGTAGCCAGTTAGTGAAGCCCTTGGGAAAGTGTATGTGGAATTTACCTTGCTCCATGCCTGACAGAATTTCGCTAGCCGCTTCCTCGGCACTGATCAGGCCGGGCATTTCAAAATCATTGTTGGCTGTAGCGGGTGTTTTGACAAATCCTGGGTTGATTAAATAGATCGCATGACCACGTTGGCTCAGATCGAAATACAGTGACTCGCACAAGTTAATTAATGCGGCCTTCGTTGGGCCGTAAACGAGTGCCTTGGGTAAGCCCGAATATCCAGCCACTGATGAGACTATGCCTATACCGCCATGCGATTGTTTAAGCAGATCTGGCATCACCACATCCAGGCAATGAAATACACCGCGCAAATTAATATCCAGCACGTCATTAATCTGCGGCATGTCTATCGTATCTGCACGCATTTCATTATAGATACCAGCAACGATAAGAACGATATCGATTTGACCCCATTGCGCCAGCAGTGAACTGTGTGCTGATTTCAATTCGGCCAGCTGCGTAATATCGACCGGCAGTACGACGGCATTTGCATTCGTTGCAGCCAGGTTTTTCAATGCGGCGGCATTACGAGCTGACAGTGCAACATGCGCACCTTTTGATAAAAGCAGACTGGCTGTGGCAGCACCAATTCCTGTCGAGGCACCGATCACCCACACACGAGCACCTTTCCAACTGCGGATACGCGGATTCATGGCAAGCCCGCGATGGCTAAATGGGGTAGTGGTCGTATCCCCAGCGATCGAGAGCAATGATGCAGGTGTCATTAATTAGCCCGTTTATGAAAGGACAGCGTAACCTCGCCGAGTCGAAAACCAAATTTACTCATAACGGCGCGGTTGAGCATAACCTGGTCATCCATCAGGTACATCCAGTCATCAAATTTCACGTTATAAATTTTTCCATCGACAGGCAATGCAAGCGTATAAGACCAGTTCAACGCATTTCCACCGACTTGTCCGGTCGCTTCGCCAACGACATCATCGGCAGTTCCTATATAGCGACCATCAGGGAATTTTTTCAATGTCCACACACGTTTTTGTGTTGTGCCATCAGAGTAGGTAAAGTCTTCATCGAGTGTGCCCGTATCACCTTCCCAGTGGCAGTGTATGACGACCTTAAATCGTTTGATTACTTTGCCTGACCGATCTTGAAACATACCCCAGGCATCAACCGTTCCGTTGAAATAGGTTTGCAAATCCAGTGCAGGTTTTTCTGCGGCGTAGTCAGAAGGTGTCATCGTTGTTCCGCAGCTAGTTAACAAAACAGCGATGCAGAGCAAGCCTGCACGTATCCATGAATTGATCATGTGTCGTAGTCCTCTCAAAATAGCGTTTCATGATGGTTAGACTTCTTTCAGTGGCGCACGCCACAAGACGATGGCGGCAGTCAGTTTTAGTAAGCAAGGCAAGAGGGCATAAGTAATTCCCAGAGCCTGTAAGCCATCTTCGCTGGGGCGTCCCGGGGTATAGCCCAGCCATTCGAGCAAAGGTAAGGCAATGCCTGCGGCGAGTGCGAGATTCATTTTCGTCATCCAATTCCAGAGTCCGAAATAAGCCCCTTCACGTTGACCGCTATGACCCGCAGAACCAATCACACCTGCCAACAAGGCAGGGGGTAATGCAAGATCGGCACCTAAGGTCGCACCTGAAAAAATACAAATAAATACAAATGGATATAAAGCGCCCGCCTGTAGCTGCCATGCCCACACAAACACAATCACCGACAGCAGCATAGACAATAGCCATGTGTGAGCTTCACCTAAGCGTTTGCTCAAGCTTGCCCACAAAGGTAAAGCGATTACAGCGGCAGCAAAATAAATAACCAGAAACAGACCAGCGTATTGCGGCATTAACAAACGATCGGTCGCAAAAAATAAAAACAGCGTTGCAGGTATCGCAGCTGAAATACCACTGAGTGCAAACACGATAAGCAACCAGCGAAATTTAGGGCTGTGCAGTGGTACTAATAACGAGCGCCAGTCTTCGGTTTCTGTTGCAGTAATGTGCGCGCGGGGCGCACGACCTATCAGTAGCCAGGCAGTCATCGCCAGTGCCACAATAAACGTGACGGTAAGGGCGGTCATGCCGGCTAAAGCAGGCACAGCCGCCGCAATCATGACGCCTATTAGCGCGCACCCTTCACGAAATGCAGTTAGCCGCGCTCGTTCACCTCGTAGCTGTGTAAGACCAGCGCCCCAACTGTTGTGAGCTATTGTTGCCAAGCTAAACCCCAGATACACAATCGCCAGACTTGCAGCAAACCAGCTACTCAAGCCGACGACACTATTAACCATGCTTGCTGGTGGATGAAATAGCGCAAGGTATCCCACCACTAACAAAGGTAGTGACATCAATACAAAACCTGAGTAACCACGCGTAGCGGCCGATCTGTCCATCCAGTAACCCAGTAGCGGATCGGAAAATGCATCCAGTAATCGCGCAACTAATAAAATCGTGCCCACTAAGGTGAGCGATAAACCAAAACTCCCTGCGTACAGTGCAGGTGCTTGCACATAAACGGGCATGGCGACCATGGCTAATGGCAAACCAAACAAACCATAGCTCAGCAACGCTTTACCGGTCAGGTCAGGCGGCTGCGAAACACCAGCGCTCACTTCTTGCGTCATGGAGATAATTAATTTTTTTGTAGTGTGAACTGAAACAGATCTATGCTGCCAGCACGAAAGCCAGCCTCACAATACGCGAGATAAAATTTCCAGGTACGTATAAACCGCTCATCAAATCCCTGCGCTTGTACAGTGGCTAAGTTTGCGCTAAAGGCCTGGTCCCATAGACTTAAGGTACGTGCATAGTCCAAACCAAATGCATATTCATTCACTACACTCAAGCCATGACGTTGTGCATGCGCTCTAAAAACAGAGGGAGATGGAAGCATCCCGCCCGGGAAAATATACTGCTGTATGAAGTCAGTACCTTTGCGATAGCGCTCAAATAAGTCATCGTCTATCGTGATAGTTTGTATGCAGGCGCGGCCACCTGTTTTGAGGCGTTGTGCTATGCAGTCGAAATAACTATCCCAGTATTGTTCTCCTACGGCTTCAAACATTTCGATAGATGCAATGGCATCGAATTGTCCGTTTGCGTCACGGTAATCCTGCAGACGTAATTCGGTATGTTCGCTCACACCCGCAGCCAACAAACGTTTTTGTGCAAACTCCAGCTGTTCTGTAGACAGAGTCAGGCCAGTGACGTGCACGCCTTTACTCGCGGCGAGTTCTGCAAAGCCACCCCAACCACAACCTATCTCCAATACGGTATCGCCGGCACGCACACCGGTTTCATCAAGTATGCGTTTGTATTTTGCGAGCTGTGCTTGTTTGAGTGTGAATTCTGGTTGTGTAAACAAGGCACTCGAATATGTCATCGAGTCGTCTAACCACAAGCTATAAAAGCGGTTGCCGATATCGTAGTGCGCATGAATATTACGCCGACTACCGGAACGCGAATTACGATTAAAAAGATGTTTGACTCTATACAGCAGGCTACCCCACCAGCTGCCATAGATAGCTGATTCGAGCGCATTGCGGTTGTGTATGAATAGCTCGATTAACTTGGCCAGATCATCTGTTTGCCACTCGCCTTTGAGGTAGCTTTCTGCAAAGCCGATATCGCCTGCGCGTATTGCTGCCAGAAAGGGTTCCCAGCTACTGAGAGACAAGGTAATGACAGGCTCTTGCTGGCCGAAATGGAGCACCTTGCCATCGGGGCATACCAGCGTGAGAGAACCATGATCTATGCGTGACAGCATACGCAGCATGAACTGTACTTGCGTCGGTGCCGAGCTGTGCTCGTTAGAACGCGCTGCGGAGCTTGCTTTGTATGCAAGCGTAGGATTGGAAGGCTTGTTCATCGGCTAAGTGAAGTCGGTGGAGGTAGGGGTTTGCGGAAAAAAGGTACGCGCTTGGCAAATAACTTAAGTGCTTGCCAGTGGATACGGCCGATCACGGCCATAGTCATCAGTGGATGCTTTAAAAAAGCCAGAGCAGCCCGGCGTGTTGTCAGCGGCGCTAAATTTCCAGAAATACTAGTGATGAGTAGCGGGCCCTGATCATCGTCATAATCGATTCTGGCAACGATACGTTCGTGTGTGTGATTATCAATCGTCTGTGTGGCGCGCATAAAGCGAAAGCGATAGTTTCCTTCGACTGCGCAGAAAGGCGACACGTGAAAAACTTTTTTTGATGTCATGGTCACGCCCCATGGCATGACCTCACCGGTGTTGAGTAAATAAAAATGCCGCTCACCGAAGGTATTGTTCACTTCACATACGATGGCGCGCAGTGCACCGTCAGCGCGATGACAAAACCAAAACGAGACGGGATTAAATACATACCCTAGTACGCGCGGAAATGCCTGCAGCCAAACTTCACCATCAGCATCGTGTATATCTTCAGCGTGTAGCAACTGATCTATCCATGACAGCAATGGCGTTTTACCGTCACCGTGGTCGCAGTCATAAAACGACAGCAGATTAAATCGATTACGCGAACAGAGCTTGGCCAAGAAGCCAGATTCGCCCAAAGTTCGGATCGGCAGCATAAAGGTGAAGACGCCATAGCTAAAGGTGTTCTCGGAAGGCCGCAAGCGACTATGCCTGACCAAACCCATGCTCACTTGTGGCTGATGAGGACGTATATTCATCTCACGCGCGGATAGTTCGTTGTGCGATGGCACGAGCTACATGTAACCCGGAGGTATGGCCGTCTTCATGAAATCCATATCCTGTCCAGGCGCCAGCAAACCAGGTATTTCTGTGCCCTTGAATCGACGGCAGATTTTGCTGAGCAGCGATAGCATGGGCATCAAAAATGGGATGTGAATAATTAAATTCAGCGATGATGCTTTTAGGATCGATAGGAGTCACGGGGTTAAGCGTTACGATCACTGATTGTTTAAAAGGTAGTGGCTGCAATTTATTGAGCAAATAGTGTACGCAGACTCTAGGCTCAGGTGTGCCCGCTGTTTCATAGTTCCATGCCGACCAGGCTTTTTTTATCACAGGCAAACATCGTTCATCGGTATGAAGCACTGCACGATTGGGCTGGTAGCTAACGGCAGACAAAATTTGTTTTTCGTCGTCGCTGGCGTCCGCCAGCATGGCGAGATTTTGATCGCTGTGCGCAGCCAACACAACATGATCAAATATTTTCGTTCCGGTGGCTGTTTCGATTCTGATTTCGGGCGATCCCATACCTATGCGAGTTACAGATCGCACAGGCGTATTTAAAAATTTGTGTGCAATGGCAGGCAGCATTTTTTGCACGTAATGCTTAGCGCCGCCCATGACGGTACGCCACTGGGGTCGGTTAGTTACTTGTATCAGACCATGATTACTGCAAAACCGCACAAAAGTCGCCAGAGGAAAAGCGAGCATTTGTTCGGTGGGACAAGACCATATGCAACCTGCCATGGGTAGTAAATACCAGTTGCGGAACTCTGAGCAGTAATTGTGTTTATCAAGAAATTCACCGACAGAAATCGATTCCAGCAAGCCATCTGTAGCGGCCATGGCGGTGGTCTGTCGATTAAAGCGTACGATATCTTTCAGCATCCGTAAAAAACGCGGATTGATCAGATTGCGTCTCTGAGCAAATACGGAGTTCAAGTCTGCGCCTGCCCACTCTAAAGTGGTGCCATCAGTGAGTGGAATTTTTACTGAGAACGACATCTCACTAGCAGCCGTTTCAACGTTTAATTCATTAAACAGGCGAACCAGATTAGGATAGGTGCGGTGATTAAATACCAAAAAACCGGTATCGACTCCGTGTGTAATGCCATCGAGTGTGACATCGACGGTATTGGTGTGCCCACCAAAATACGAACCCGATTCAAATAGTGAGACGGTGTGACCATCGCGTGAAAGCTGCCACGCAGCTGACAGCCCCGAAATACCTGAACCGATAACGGCGACTTTCATACGTGTTCCAGACGGTGCGAGATAGGGAAATGCGTAAACTGAATTTCAACATCCAAACTTAAGTAACTCTGCAGCCATTATTGCAGAGTTACTGAGGAGCGGAGTTTTTTGATTTTGTGGCACACCAGCTGTGCCAAGTAAATCAAACAATAATCATCGGTCAATTACTAGCGTAGTGACTCGTTTTATTTAATCAGTGTTTACTCTTTAGGGTATATACACATAATAAAAAAACTGCGACGCCAGTCAGGGGGAAATACGTATTGGGGGAAGATCACCCAGACCAGGCCTCCGACAAGGTCGGGAGGCGTCGCAGTTAAAACCGTTACTGCATCGTATGCGTCAGCATGGCGTATGCATTAATAACTTTTAATTAGCAGCAAGCGCTTTTTCCAGCGCGCTTACAAACGCTTTTTCATCAGGGCGCGTGCTGCTGCCGAAATTACCCACCAGCTTGCCATCGCGATCAATCAAATATTTGTTGAAATTCCAACCCGGCGATTTTGCACCCGCTTTGAAAAGCGCAGCGAACATGGGATTAGCTTCTTTGCCTTTAACAGAGGATTTCGCAAACATGGGAAATTTCACGCCGTAGGTGTTATAGCAAAAGTCTGCAATTTCTTTGTTATTGCCGGGTTCCTGACTAAAGTCATTTGAAGGAAAACCCAGGACAACTAAACCTTTGTCTTTGTACGTGGCATACAGTTTTTCCAGCCCCTCGTATTGCGAGGTAAAGCCGCAGTAACTGGCTGTGTTAACCACCAGCGTTACCTTGCCGGCATATTGGCAAAGGTTTTGAGGGGAGTCATCCTGCAAGCGATTAAATTTGTGGTTCAGCAAAGGGGGGCACTCTTCGGCGCTGACCGCAGCGGGCATCAATGCCGCTGTCATGGCTACGACAGTGGTGATCAGCGCAATCATTGCTCGAACGCGGTAGGTCAGTGATTTCATAATGTCAGCCCAATACCAAAAGGTTTTAATTTAAACTAATGAGTCATTCTAGCGTATTCTGATTATTCAGGTGCAAGCTTGGAAGGACTTGTACTAGCTTTCTATATTCGCAACGTTTAGATTGTTTTCCTATTAACAACGCGTTACCGTTTCACTCTGCAATTGCAGCAATTAACCTGAGAAATCAATGCGCCACCTAATATTAGTACTGGGCGACCAGCTGAGCTTTGATAGTCCTGCGCTGGAAAATTTCGACCCGGTCCGGGATAGTCTGCTGATGATAGAGGCACCGGGCGAGGCTAACTATGTCTGGTCGCACAAGGCGCGGATTGCGCTTTTTTTATCCTCCATGCGGCATTTCATTAATCAGGTTGCCGCGCGTAATTGGCCCTTTGATTACCTACAAATTGACGAGCAGCTTCCTCCCACCTTTGAAGAACGACTAGCCATCGCTTTGCGCCGACACAGCCCTGAGGCGCTGGTTGTGGTGGAGCCCGGTGAGTGGCGCATGCAAAAAGCGATAGAGTCGGTATGTGCCGCACAAGGCGTTGCGCTGCGTCTGTTGGATGACACTCATTTTTTATGCAGCCGACATGAATTTTCGCAGTGGGCTAAGGGGAAAAAAGAACTCCGTCTGGAATTTTTTTATCGCGTCATGCGCAAACGCTATAACGTGCTGATGGCGGAAAATGAACCTGAAGGCGGCCAGTGGAATTTTGATGTGGATAATCGTAGCGCCTATCCTAAACGTACAGGGCCTGGCGACATCACAAAACCCGCATTTTTTGAGCCGGATGAAATAACCAAAGAAGTTTTTTATCTGGTTGAAAAAATTTTCCCAGATCATCCGGGGCAATTAGAAAAATTTGCGTGGCCTGTAACTCGCGATCAAGCCTTGCATGCGCTCGAGGTGTTTGTCGCTCAACGCCTGCCATCGTTTGGTCAGTATCAGGATGCGATGTGGACCAACACTCCGCTGGGCTGGCATTCGCTGCTATCAGCTGCGCTAAATCTTCATTTGATTAATCCCCGCGAAGTGATTGCCGCTGTTGAGAGCGCGTATCGCGAAGGCAGTGTGAGCTTAGCCAGCGCGGAAGGATTCATACGTCAGGTATTGGGCTGGCGGGAATTCATACGTGGTGTGTACTGGACTGACATGCCTAAATTAAAAGAGGCTAATCATTACCAAAGTGAAGGTAATTTGCCGGCATGGTTCTGGACGGGGGAAACGCGCATGGCCTGTATGCGCGATAGCTTGCAACAGACGCTGGAATGGGGATATGCCCATCACATACAGCGGCTCATGGTGATAGGAAATTTTGCGACCCTCGCTAAGCTGTCTCCCCAGCAAGTGGGTGACTGGTTCCTGGCAATTTACGTCGATGCCATTGAATGGGTAGAGCTACCCAACACAGCGGGCATGGCCTTGCATGCCTGCGGCAGCCGCTTTACCAGCAAACCCTATGTGGCCAGTGGTGCGTATATAGGCCGCCAGAGTAATTACTGTGGTCAATGTCATTACGATGCGACTAAGCGCTCTGGTGAGAAGGCCTGTCCCTACAACACGCTTTATTGGGATTTTATAGACCGGCATGAAACGTCGTTGTCTTCGAATCCACGCACAGCGTTAATGACCAAAAATTTACAAAAAATGGATGAGGATGAGCGAGCACGTGTGAAATTACACGCAAAACAGATTCTGAATAATTTGGATATCCTGTAAGTAGCAGACATTAAGAGCTTAACGCATTGATCAATTGTTTAATGGTGGCCGTAGTTAGCGCTTCCTTCGGTTATTGGGTAGTATTTACATTAAATGTAGGAAATCGAACGGTCACTCTTTGTTGGTAAAATTCTCAAATTCACTCTAACTGGTCACTATTCATGCTGTATCCCGAACTATTTCGATCGCTGGAGCAAGTCCGCTGGAACATGGAAAAGGACATTCCTTGGGATCAGTTCGATCCCAAACTCTTATCCGATGAGCAGGCTCAAACCATACGGATGAATGCCATCACGGAGTGGTCTGCATTGCCTGCGACTGAAATGTTTTTACGAGATAACCGTGGCGACAGCGATTTCTCAGCATTCATGTCGGTATGGTTTTTTGAAGAGCAAAAACATTCGCTGGTGTTGATGGAGTACCTACGTCGTTTTCGACCTGAATTGGTGCCGACGGAAGAAGAGTTGGATAACGTACGTTTTGAATTTGATCCTGCTCCGCCGCTGGAAACGTTGATGATGCATTTTTGCGGTGAGATACGTCTAAATCACTGGTATCGCTGTGCGGCGGAATGGCACACCGAACCGGTCATCAAACAGATTTATAAAATTATTAGTCAAGATGAAGCGCGCCATGGCGGTGCGTATCTTCGCTACATGAAAAAAGCGCTGGGCGAGATGGGTGACACAGCACGTGCAGCATTCGCAAAAATCGGCGTATTGATGGCGTCTGCGCGTCGTACCGAGAAGCCTTTGCATCCAACCAATTTGCATGTGAATCAGGCGCTGTATCCCAATGATACTGTGCAGAGTCGCTTGCCTGATCCTGATTGGCTGGAGCGTTGGCTCGATAAACAAATTCAGTTTGATGGCGAGTGGGAAAAGAAAGTGATAGATCGTATTTTGCACAACCTATCACTGTTATTTGAGCGCACCTTTGAAACGGTCCAGGATTTGAATCGTTATCGTAAAGAAGCCAACGCCAGGCTAGCGCCACAAACAAGTACTGCGCCCTAAATTTTTAGTGTTTATGTTCTTGGTGAGCGTGGCCAGAGCCGTGATTGCCATGCGCGGCAAAATCCATCACTTCGACTGAAACATCGACTGCGCCCGCTTTGCGAAAAGTCAGTGTCATAGGAAATTTTTCTCCGGCCTTTAACGGTTTTTTCAAGCCGAAAAGCATAATGTGAGGCCCCTGACCTGGCTTCATAGCAATACTGTTTTCTGCCTTGATTTCTATACTGTCGATAGTGCGCATCTTCATCACATCACCCTCCATAGACATGGTGTGTAGTTCGACACGCTCAGCCATAGTGGTACTGGCCGAGACTAAAGCGTCATCTGATTTCCCCTGATTTACCAACTTTAAAAAGGCAGCGCTATTGGGCATGTTGCCCACCGTCGCGCGAGCATGTGCTTGCTCGATGATGAGGCTGCCTAAGTTGACGGCATGCGCTTGTGTACTGGCTATCAAGAGCAAAGTAAAAAAACTAAGGGCAAGTCGTTTGAACATAATGAAATCCTGTCGTAAGTAAAAGTAAGAGAAATTATAAGATGGCCAGCCTGATTAATAAGGCTTATTTATTCTCCGCCGTTATAGCCATTTTGGCGCCAGGCTTCGTAGACGGTAATGGCAACAGCATTGGAAAGATTAAGGCTGCGATTGTCGGGTCTCATGGGTAATCGTATGCGCTGCTCATGGGGGAAGGAGTCGCGTAACTGTGGATCTAGCCCACGGGTTTCTGAACCAAATACCAATACATCGCCCGGTTGAAAGCGTGCTGTAGAAAAGACAGCTGAACCGTGAGTGGTTAATACGAAAATTCGCAGCGGATCAGGCTGAGCTGCAGCCATGAAGGCTGACCAGTTGGCGTGCACCTGCATCTGTGCGTATTCATGATAGTCCAGCCCGGCTCTGCGCAATTTTGCGTCATCTAAGGGAAAGCCCAGGGGTTCGATTAAATGGAGCGCCGTTCCAGCATTAGCGCAGAGGCGAATGATGTTACCCGTGTTGGGTGGGATTTCTGGCTCAACGAGCACTACATGAAACACACTGTTCTCCAATGAAAAATTTATCGTATGGGTGTACGTGCAACGACAAAATTAGTGACATGGGTAGCGCCATGACGTTTTAAGCACTGCGCCAGTTCATCAAGCGTATGACCGGTAGTCATTACATCATCAACGACGCCTATGCGTTTATTGATTATGAGTAGGCTGTTTTGCACAGCGTAAGCATTGCGCATGTTAACTCGCCTTTGACCCAGCGGCAGGCTGGCTTGTGTCTGGGTATGTTTCACCCGCAGGCAAACAGTGTGGTCAATAGGCAGATTCCAGTCACGCGCAAGAGTGCGTGCGATTTCTAAGGATTGATTAAAACCGCGCTCAGCCAGCCGCTCAAGTGATAAGGGTACGGCAATGATGAGATCAGGCATTAGAAGCGGTGGTGGCATGGTACTCAAGATACGCCCAAATGCTTTAGCTAATGGCAGTCTGGCGTGGAACTTGAGATTCTGCACAGCCTGATCGATGGGTGGCGCATAGTCTGTTGCTGCGAAGGTTGCATCAAATGCGGGAGGATGAGCCAGGCATGAGCCGCATAGCGTGGAGTAGCCAGGCTCAGGCAATCGAATCGCACAAGAACTGCATCGCACGGTGCGCCAGTCGATGTGTTTGGTGCAGCATGCCGGGCAAAGTGCATCCCGGCTAGTCCCGCCACATAATGTGCAACTACCTGGAAGCAAGGTATCCATTAACCAAGGCAGCATCAGGCCAAGGCGCTGCACCATACTTTGCACAAAGTTTATTGAGCTCATAGTAATGACTGGGGTTAGATCGGCGAACAGCACGCTGCTGTACACTCGCTGTCATTATTTCTTTCGCATCTAACGAATTCAATCGGATGCATTCCATGGCAGAGCAACCTCGCGACAATTTATCCAGTGCGCCGATTTCTGTGGCGCGAGTGCAGCGACTTTTTGCGCATCCTTCGCGTTGCGACTCTTCGCAATTTCTTCGCCGAGAGATTGCGAGCCGTATGTTTGAACGACTGTCGCTGATAAAAATACAGCCTGAACGCGTACTGGATGCCGGTTGTGGCGAAGGCGACGATCTGAAAGTGCTCGCACAGACTTTTCCTTCCGCTGAATTGCTGGGAATCGATATTTCACCGGCAATGCTGCGGCAAGCACGTAATCGCGGCCAGGGATGGGGTTCACCACTGCGAGATTTATTCCGGCTGGCGCAGCAGGCCTTACTCAAAAGTTCTTCAATTTCACTGGCATGCGCCGAATTTAGCGAACTACCTTTGCCTCGCGCCAGCGTCAATATGCTGTGGTCTAACCTGGCGTTGCATTGGCATCCGCAACCTCACAAGGTTATTGGCGAGTGGGCTCGTGTATTGCGTACTGAGGGTTTGTTGATGTTTAGTGCGTTTGGCCCAGATACTTTAGTGCAGTTGAGAGAGGCCTATTCCAGTCTGGCTCTGCCTGCGCCGGTGCTGCCTTTTGTGGATTTGCATGATTACGGCGATATGCTGGTTAAGGCAGGTTTTGCGGATCCCGTTATGGATATGGAAAAACTGAATATCACTTATTCATCCGCAGATAAATTGCTGGCCGATGTGAGAGCTTTGGGTGGAAATCCGCTCTCGGAGCGGCCGGCGGGCTTAGTCGGGCGGGGGCGCTGGAATGCTTTAAGGCGGGCGCTAGAAGAACAAAAGCGGACAGATGAGCACATTTCACTCACCATTGAAGTTATTTATGGGCACGCATTTTTGCCGCAGCCCAGAAAGACGCGCACGGGCGAGTCAATTATCCAATTTAAAAACAAGACTTTTTAAATGATTAGTTTGAAATAAGACTGATTAGTTAAGGCTCTGTATAGCGGGTTTATTACTTGGCTGCAGTTATGCTTTTGGCTTATACTCCTCCGGCTTCAGGTCCCCATAACAAGCTTTTTCTGGACAGGGTATATTGACATGGTCAAGCGGGAGTGGATTTCTAAAAAAAATTGCTCGATCTCGCCCGGTCAGCTGATTAAAGCCTACTTGGCGCTTTGTTCAGTTTCCTTTTTGGTTGCGGCTTATTTTTTGTTTCATGGCGCTTGGGTGATTTTAGTATTTGCGTTACTTGAAATGTCGGCGGTTGGTGCTGCATTTGTTTATGTTGGACGTCACGCTGGTGACAAAGAATGTGTGCTGCTGAGTGACGAGGGTTTGGTTGTTGAGCTGGTGGAAGCAGATCGTGTGCGCCAGTTCCATCTGGATCCACGTCGTACCCGAATTGCTGTGCCTGCACTTCGGCACCGGCTCATAGAATTAGAAGCCAATGGTGATCGTATTGAAGTAGGTCGTTTTTTGACGGAAAAAAAGCGGTACGTGTTCGCACAAGAATTAACCCGGGAGCTGATGAATTTCCGATCAGCTTCCATGGCAGTTTAATAAGATTACAAACAGAATTTCAATCAGGCTTTTGAGGACCTTATGAAACACGCGAAACGCCTATTCTCCACGCTGATGGCGGCCACTGGACTCTGGTTTTCTGGTTCCGTTAATGCGGCCAACGACATGGTTGGCGGACCGGCAGTGCATCAACTGAATTTCCAGGCGCCAGTCACGTCTATCGCTGCAGACATCTATGAGCTTCACGTATGGATGATCGTTATTTGCGTAGCGATTTTTATTGCTGTGTTTGGGGTAATGTTTTATTCCATACTCAAGCACCGCAAATCGCTGGGTTATAAGGCGGCCAACTTCCATGAAAGCACCACGGTAGAGATAGCGTGGACCATCGTACCTTTCATTATTGTGGTGTTGATGGCGCTGCCTGCCACCAAGACAGTGGTTGCGATGAAGGATACCTCCAACGCTGACATCACCATCAAAGCCACGGGCATGCAGTGGAAATGGGGTTACGACTACCTTAAGGGTGAAGGCGAAGGCGTTGCATTCCTTTCCGCACTCCTGGGGTGTGCCAGCGTTTGGCGTCAAGCAGGATGCGATTCCTGGTTTTGTACGCGACACGTGGTTTAAAGCTGAAAAAATCGGTACTTATCGCGGCAATTGCTACGAGCTGTGCGGTAAAGAGCATGCATTCATGCCTATCGTGGTTAGCGTTGTAAGCGAAGAGGACTATGCAAAATGGGTGGTCGAAAAGAAGCACGCCATGACGGCCAATGCCGATGACCCAACCAAGACATGGACCGTCGCTGACTTGTCTGCACGCGGTGAAAAAGTGTACGCAGCTAATTGCGTAGCCTGTCATCAGGCCACAGGCAAAGGTGTGCCCGGTGCTTTTCCTGCACTGGATGGCTCACAAGTAGTCAACGGCTCGCAAGACGGTCAGATCGCGATGCTGCTCAACGGGAAAAATGCCATGCCGGCCTGGAAAGCCACCTTGTCTGACACAGAGATCGCGGCAGTCATCACCTACACCCGCAACAGCTGGACAAACAAAGCATCCGACAACATAGTCCAACCGGCCGAAGTTTTGGCTGCGCGTAAGTAAT